>CAXTTX010000380.1:1638-5561 GCA_964247045.1 uncultured Verrucomicrobiales bacterium
GGAGGGAATCGGGGGGTAGACGGGTGCTGTGGGGAAGACGGGGTGCTGTGGTGGGGGACAGGAGTGTCCCCCCTCCGTCAGGGCTTCACGTGGTGGAGGGCTTCAGGCGGCGCGGAGGCGGGCGGTGACTTTCTTGAGGATTTCGCGGGCGGTCTGCGGGTCCATGGTGGAATAGATGAGCTTCCGAAGTTTCATCCGCCGGGTGCGGTGGTGGAAGATCCGGATGTCCTTCGCCCTTCCCAGTTTTTGCACCGCCTCGTACATCGCCCCGCGGCAGTTGTAGACGATGTTGTCCAGTTCCTTGTAGTCCACGCCGCATTCCTCAAGGGCACCCGCGGTCACCAGCTTGTTGAAGTAATATTGGTCACAGTAGTGGCCGGCCCACATGTCGTTGGGATCCTGCGCGAGCACGGCGGCTTCCCATTGCCGGAGGAATTGCTCTATCGGCGGGCTGGATTTCTTGTAAAGCAGGACGCCCGTGTTGTAGTCGCGTTCCTTGACCATTTTCAGGAACTTCGGTGGCGTCACCGACCAATCGGCCTCGTGGCTGTTAGCCACGCAGAAGTCATGCTTGTCCAGTTCGGCGAAGAGAGGCGAGAGCGGACCGCGGATCGAGGTGTCGGTGTCGAGGAACAGCGTCCGTTCGTAGGGCGATTGCCTCAAGGTCAGGACCTTCAGCTTCAGCGGGTGCTCGTTGGAAGTGATCCGTTGGAAATCCGCCTTGGCCCCGCGCGGCAGTTCGAAGCGGGAGAAAACCGTGACCGGCAGCGTGGGCTCCACGCGGCGCAAGGTGTCCAGCGAAGTCATGAGTTCCCCGAGGTAGCTGCGGCCACCGCTCACCAGATAGATGATTCCTTGGGACATGGGGACTTTGATCAGGAGGCACGCAGCGCCGGGATGGGTGCGACGATGGATTCAGAGAGAATGGATTCGAAAATCGCGGTGGTTTTGGCGATGGGGAAAGTCGCTTCCGCGTAGGCGCGGGCGTTTCCGGCGAGTTCGGCCCTGAGCACTTCGGAAGCATGGAGCTTGCCCGCGGCGTCCAAAAAGCCGGGTAGATCTCCCGGCGCGACGGTGAGTCCCGCTCCGTTCTCGCGGGTGATCCGTGCGGCCAGGTTCTCCATCGGCATCGCCAGGAGCAGGGGGCGTGCCGCGCACAGATAGCTGAGGGTTTTGGAAGGAACGGAGAAAAGTCCGGCTTCTTCCTCGAGGATGCCGACCAGCACGTCGCCGGAAGCCAGCACCGCCGGTAGTTCATTGAAAGGCTGATAGGGAAGGATCAGAAGATTGGTTAGCCGCGCCGTGGAGGCTTCCTTGCGGAGCCAGTCCGCGCCGATGCCTTCCGAAACAATGACCACCCGCACCTGCTCGTCATCCGCATGCCTGCGGGCGAGTTCCAGTAGCATGGCCGGGTTGTGCTTCATGCCGATGGTCCCGGAATAAAGATAGACGAACTTGTCGTGCAGCGCGTGCCTGCGCGACCAGGGATTGTCCTTCGGCAGGACGGGGATTTCCTCGATGAGCGCCCAGTTCGGAATCACCGCCACGTTCGCGGGATCGACCCCGAACTCGCTGGACAGGATGGGGGTGAAGTCTTC
Organism: uncultured Verrucomicrobiales bacterium; assembly: GCA_964247045.1. GTDB lineage: Bacteria > Verrucomicrobiota > Verrucomicrobiia > Verrucomicrobiales > Akkermansiaceae > Luteolibacter. The sequence continues at coordinate 3,237 of CAXTTX010000380.1, forward strand.
CGTGATGGTGATGATCTTGGAACTGCGGTGGAATTGTCCCCGGTCCAAGCGGCGGTACCATGAGCCGATGAGGCCACCGGCCACCGGGATTTTCCGGCGCAGGAGCTTGTCCACGGCGAGGCTGTAGAAGTCCTGCACCCAGTAGTAGAAACGGCCGCCATTCTCGATGGCGGCGTGGGTGATCGGCTCCTGGGTTTCGGTGGGCGTGTTGCCGGAGAGCACGGCGTCGGGTTTCCAGGACTGGATGAACCTGGCGACTTCCTTGCCGTACTTCACCTCCATGTTGCGGCGGCGGCGGAAAGAGTATTTGTAGCGCGGGTAGTCCGGATCCATCTGGATCTCGCGGAATTCCAGCGTCGGCGAGTCGCCGTCCTTGCGGGAGAGGTCGCCACGCGGCGTCTGGAGAGAGCTGGCGAACGCATGCACCACCTCGTGTCCCCGCGCAGCCAAAGCGCGGCTGAGGGATATCGGAAACGCGTGGCCCGCGTAGTCGTGCACGACGATTCTCATGAGGGGGAATACCCGGAAGATGATTTCCGGGCACGAGACCAGTCTAGGGAAGTGGCTGGGAGTGTCAACGGCACCCCTCTTACGTGAAGGCGTAGGGGAGGATAGACACAAGACTTGAGGACATAAGACGCAAGAGGAAGAGGAGAATTTGGCGTCAGTTTGGGGCACTTTGGGGTGCAAAAATGGGGGGATTTTTGCAGAATCCGTGGGGTAGCAGCACGATGCAGCAGTGTTTTGTCGTTTTTTGTCGATTCGGGCCCTAATGGCGAATTAGATGGAAATTTTGACGAGTCGCACAAGATGCTCTTGTTCAGGTAGTTAGATGGATGTCTCGGTCTTAGCTGCGAGGGGGAGGGCGGGAAATGACAACAAATGCCAACCTTTCCGAGTTTTGTTTTTCGCGAATGGGACCGGACAGGAGAGAAGAGATCGGAGGACGTCGCTGACAGGGTGGTTTCCATGCGACGATTGTAACAGGTGGAGAGGGCGCTCTCAGTACCGACAGGGGTAAAAAATGCGAGGTGTGAGAAAATAGTTCCCGGGGTGACGGACGAGGTGAAACCGTAGGACACGAAGAGGGAACCGGTTCTTTTGATTGGAACGATTCTCGCGCCCCTGCAGGGCTTGAGAGGGCCAATGAATCTTTTCCGCCAGGCCCGACTCTTTGCGATGTGTCCGATGCTTTTATGATGAGTTTCCCGCTGATTATCCGGCGAGGAGGACCCGTGTGGCGCCGGCGGAGAGGGCCATGGATCGGGCTTCGGCGGGAGGGGCGACGCAGCAGGCGGTGGCGAGGGCGTCGCTGAGCATAGCGTTGGGGGCGATGACGGTGGCGGCGATCTCGCGGGTGAGGCCGAGGCCGGTGGCGGGGTCGATGATGTGGGAATAGCGGACGCCGCCGATGAGGATGGATTGGTGGAGATTGCCGGAAGTGGAGACGGCGCAGTCGGAGAGGAGGAGGGTTTCGGGGGAAGTTGCGTCGGCGGAGGTCTTGATGGAGACGCGCCAGCCGGGGGAACCGGGAGGAGGGGAGCCGAGGCGGACATCGCCGCCGGCGGTGACGCAGGAGGAGGGAATGTGGTGTTTTTGGAGAATGGCCAGGATGGCATCGGCGGCCTGGCCTTTGGCGATGCCGCCGAGGTCGAGGCGCATGGAGGGACGGAGAAAGGTGATGGTTTTATCCAAGGGGGTGATCGTGAGATTTTTGTATCCGGATGACTCGAGGGCGGCGGCGAGTATCGCGGGATCGGGGAGGTTGCCGCGGCGGCGTGATTCGCGCCAGAGACGGGTGAGGGGGCCGAGGGTGGGATCGAAGCGGCCAGAGGTTTTTGCCGCCATCTGGAGGGCCTCCGAAATGAGGGAGAAGAGGAGGGGGGAGACGGGAACGGGTTCGCCGACGGGGTGGCGGGTGAGGCGGAGGAGTTCGCTGTCAGGGATATAGTCGGAGGCGAGGTCGTTGATTTTTTCGGCGGCGGCGAAGGCTTCGTCGGCGGCGTTGCGGGCTTTTGCGGCGTCGGGTTCGTGGCAGCTGATCTCGAAGCGGGTGCCCATGATGGCGCGTTCGAAGATGAGGGGGGGAGGTTCGGTGGTGGTGGCGCGGTCGCCGGGGGCGAGGGCGGCGGTGCCTAACAGGAAGATGGCGTGGCGGCGGGTCATGGGGCTAGGTTTTTTGCCAGATTAGATTGCCGAAACCGAGGGACCGGATGGCCTGCCGGGCAGAGGAGAATTCGAACCGCAATGGGAGCGATGCGGACATGGTGATTATGTTGGAGCGTCGAGTTCCGGTGGAATAACCACACAAAACTAACTAAATGG
>CAXTTX010000381.1:0-2515 GCA_964247045.1 uncultured Verrucomicrobiales bacterium
AGAGTCGGCTCAGCGTGTCATAGTCGTACTGCTGCGAGGATTGGCTGGTGCTGCCCACCAGCGTTTCAATACCGGCCGGCCTTCCGAGCGAGTCATCGGCAAAGGGCCGGACCTTCACATTCTTGAGCCAGCGGTGGGTGCTATTGTATTCCAAGGATACCGTGCCGCTGTAGGGCTGGTAAGCCAGGGTCTCGGAATTCGTCCCCGACGGGAGGACTTCATCCACCTTGCCGGGACGTCCGTAATGATCGTAAAAAGAATAAGTCAGATCGGGAGTGAAATTCGAGTCCCCGCTGTACGTTACCGTGAGTAGGTCCCGGGTCTCGTTGTCATAGGTGTAGAGGGTTTGCACGCCGCGGGCCGAGGTCCGCTTCGAGATCTTGCCATCGGGCGTGTATTCATACGTGAATCCCGTGCCGGCGGTATCGTTGTAGCGTTTTTCCGTCAGCAGTCCGGTTCCTCCATCGTAAACCCAGCGGGTCAGGGCGGACGCTGTCCCAAAGGTCTGCAGCGTCGTCCGTGAGCCATACTCATCATAACCCTCGATCTGCCTGTAAAGCCCCGTGCCGGTGGTTTCGGTGACCTGGCCGCGGCTGTTATAGGACTTGACGGTAGTGCCTCCCCCTGAATTGGTGATCCCCTTGACCTCCCCGGCATTCGCCTCGTCTGGCAAGTAGTAGCTGTAGCGGGTGGTTTCACCCAGGTGGTTGGTCACCTTGTCGAGCTGGAAGGTTCCATTGTAAAAGAACGACCAGGTCGACGCCCCGCGGATATCGGTGTATTGCTGGATCCTGCCGAAAGAGTCATAGGTGTAGCGCTCGCTCTTGCCAGTACCCGCTTTCTCCACGGTCTGGACGTAGCCGTTGACCTCGGTGGTGACCTCGTCCGCAACCGGTGTCGTGGCCGAGTCATCGACCGTGGTCAGGACCTTCGCGCTTCCAGGGAAAATCTTGCGGGTGGTTTTGACAATCCGGCCCGATGGCTGGACCTCCTCGAGAACCACCGCATACCCGGTATCCTCGCCGGAAGCGGTGGCGGCGATGAAGCCCATGCTTTGTCGCCCGATGGTTGTCAGCTTGTTCGCCTCGGTCCCGTCCGGGTAAGTATAAGATTTGGTTTCGCGATAGACCACGCCTCCAATGCTGACATACGACCATTCCGACTTGGTGAAGCGGTCCGGACCGCCCAAGGTGAGTTCGAAATCGGAGTCGAGGTCGAGGCCGTCCACGGCTTTCGCGCCAAACACCGAGGCTTCACTTTCGAACTCGTCGCCAGGCTCGAAGAATAGCCGGGTGGACGCGGTCGACGCGCTTTCGGTACTCACGAATGCCAACTTGCCTTCCGTGGTATAGGTATAGTTTTCATCGACGTTGCCAGCCGTCGGCGGGGGACAGGGCCGGGTGACCTTCAGGATTTGGCCCTTGAGATCATATTCAGTGGCGATGTTCCGGGCCGTGTGGGCCGTACCGGAGCCGATGCTCCGAGAGACAGTCCGGAGATCGTAGGAGAAAAACTCGTTGACCGCCGCGTTCCCGGAAATCGATTTGGGCTGGCCATCCCGGTAATTTTCCTCAATTCGGGAAATTTCCCCGGGAGAGAAGGTCTTGGTGATCCTTCCCGCGTCCACGTATTCATAGGTCGTGACCGCGCCCGTCGCCTCGATATCCCGAAGCGGACGATTCAGGCCATCGGATTGGTTTTGGGCAGTAATGAGTCCATTGACGCGGGTGGTGCTCATCAAACCGGTCTTCTGATAGCTCGTGACCTTCGCCGGCACGCCTCCTCCTCCGGCTTCCGTCACAGAGAGAACCTCGCCGTCCGCATTACGAACGGTGGTGGTCGTCCGCCCCCGGGCATCCGTCACGACCTCCGTATCCGGGGCCGGGTAATTGACACGGCCAATCTCAACCCCATTCCTCGTGGTGGAGACAAGGCGTCCGGACGAGTCGTAGGTGAGCTCCTCCAGCCATGCGCTGGTGAATCCGCTCCCTGTATGGTAGAGTTGTTCCCTGCTGATCAACCCCTGGGGCCCGTAAGTGCTCACGGCGCGCTCACTGAGATTCGTGGCAAGATGGAAGTAGATGCCGCCGACGTCCTGGCCACCCGAGGGTTCGTAGTTGGCAATCCCGGAAGTGGTGGTCTTGGTGACGATGCCGCTCGCCTCCTCGTATTCATAAAGCTCGGCCCTGCCACTGCTCTCCACAGTCAGCCCCGGGCCCTCGTTGAAGTCTCCATAGCTTCCACCCGAAGGAGATGTCCCTTCTTCGCGGATAATTTCACCGGAGGTGTCTCCCGGGTCGGAGTAAAGAGACTGGCCGGAGCCGCCCGTAGACATGACAAACCGGCCGCCTCCACCGATGGGAAGTGTATCCTGATCCGTGTTCCCGGTATCAAGGAAGGTCTCGGACGCAAAGGGGGAAAAGACCTGGGTTTCGCCAAAGACATAGCGGAAGCAGTTCCAGTTCCCATCCGGATATGAAATCCAGCGGAGTTGGCCAGGCTCCGTTCCCACGGG
>CAXTTX010000381.1:2525-5554 GCA_964247045.1 uncultured Verrucomicrobiales bacterium
TCGAGGCCCGCCTTGTAATAGCTATACTCGGTCACTTCCGGATTCGCATCCGTCTCCGGATCCGGATAGCGATTCTCGGTCACCAGCTTCGCTTCCCCGCCGACGACTTCATATTCGCGAAGGGTTTTGGAAACCTTCACGCCCGACTGCTTCGCGATTTCCAACTCGGAATAGGAGCTTGCTGACAGCGGGATAATCGTGGTTTCGTTGTCCTTGCCATTTTCACGGGTTACGAGCACCTCCGGAGAGGGAGACTCGAGGTCGGTGGTGGTCAACACCCCGGCGACGGAGCTTTCCAACGACACTCCCCCCGCGGCATTGGGGAAGACCTTCCAGAACGATTGCGGCGTGCCGGCAAGCGTCGTCGCTGCCGTTTCCGCGGACGAGGCACGGACATACTCCCGGATGTAGGTCCGGGTTGCCACGGTGTAATCCACGATCGTGTTATGGGCGGTTCCGTTGTAGCCGGTGACACGGAACAGTCGGGTCGGAGTGACGAGGTGCATTTCCTTCGGCCCTCCGGGCACAAGCGTCACCTCTTGATAGCTCACCTTCGCGGGAATAGCTGGATTTCCACCCGCTGCCGGGATGCCATCCTTCACCTCGCTGATGCCGGCGTAATGAAGATTGGATGGACCCGCGAGACCGGTCGCCAACGGTGCATACCAGTAGAGAAGTCCCGCGGACCGGTACGGAGCCTCTCCCCCACCTCCGAAACCAACCCGGCCGAGATGAACCTCAAACCGGGCCTCGGCAGGAACCACCGTCTCATCCTCTTGAGCCAGCGGGGGACTTGCCGCCAAGGTAGCCTTGCCGTTGCCACTCATCCCTCCGCCGCCATTGTCTTCCGGCGGTGTCAAGCGGAGCCATACCATCGATGGATTGGGGTGACCGGTATATCCCCCCATATTGATGGATTCCCCATACACGAACTCGGAGGTCTCGGCATCGCTGTAGTTGGAGCGGTATTCTACTCCACAGCCCCAGAACAACGTGGCCGAGGCGCAGTTGAATAGAATCGCGGTTATGTTGAACGTGTATTCCTGCTCGGGCTCCAACTTCACCTTGATCATCTTCGCAGGTCCCTTGCCAGCGCCCGCGACCGTGAAATCCGCTTGCAGGCCGGAAGTCCTGAACTCCAGCGTCTTTTCACGAGGGCCACAGTTGCCACAAGTCGTGGCACCACGGGCCGGTGAGGCTAAAAAGGCAAGCGAGGGAAGAAGCAGCACCCCTTTGAACAAGAGGCGGTCCTTCAGGAGATCCATCAAGTGGTTGCTTGGCATGGGAGTATTTTCTAAGACTGTTTTTTAACAAAAGTGATTGCGGGCCCGGTCATCATCCGCGGTGTAAACGGCGGGTGCCAGGCTGCATGAAAGTGTGATTCAAGTTGAGTTTCGAACGGGGATATTCCGGTTTCCGCACTGGTCCGGTTCAAGGACCGGGGTTTGTCAAAGGAAAGGGTTCACGCGCTCCTCGCGAATCTTTTCAAAGTTTGTTCCAGTTCATTCGCGGCCGGGCCCGGTATCGAATCAAGGATTGCCATTCGAGCCATACTTCAAAGCCTTCATTGACTCCACACAGAGCCGATGACTTTTCCATCCGGATCATACTCGACGGTCCTCGATCGTCCATCGCGGAAAAAATAGGTTATGCCCGCCGGATGACTTGATTCTGAATATCCCTCCCCATCTTCCGGGCTATTGGGAAATTGCGTTATTCTGATAGATACAAGGTTTTCATCATTTGCGTACAGATTGTTCAGGCTCTTCGCCGAAAACCGGTTCCCATTGCCCGTCGCGCAAGCGCAAAAACAGAAAATATTGACACCAATAATTAGTAACTTTATCCGTTGCATGACATTTTTGAATGTTAGAACGATGGCCCCGAAGGAGGGACAATCAACGGCACGGGAACAATTGGAGGATCGCTTTTTCCACCACCACGACTGCCGACTGGCAAATCAGCACCTACATACTGAATGCGAAGCGATACCGCTTTTTGGTTATAAGTCTTCTTATTGAGAGCCATCAGCTCGACAAATATATCCCATTCAACCGGATCCCTGGAAGTCGCGCAGCCATGCGACCCCCTGTAGGAGGCATAATGTATCTTAATCAGGTTCCTGGTAGTGGTGGAAGTATCGACAAGGTATCCTTGGGTTCCGCCGCTCGGCGAGGTGCTGACCTTGAAGTCCCCGGCCGGAGCTGAACTATCATCACCAACGGGATTATCAGGACTAGGGCCTCTTACATCGGAACCCCTCATCCTCATCCCTCCTGTTTGAGCATCCCATAATTTGACATTACCGTCCACACACTCCACCGAGAGCGTCCCGACGAAGGTCCGCCCGGTCTTATGATTATAAACCCCGTCCTTGCTGATTTTGTTATTGGGAGCTTCCGTCGCCTGATTGAAGTTCGCGACAATTTTCTTGATCTTACAGCACTTGAGATTTTCCGGAAGCTCCAGTCCCAGGATGTCCCATTGGTTTATTGCTTCATTCCCCGCAAAAGCGTAGAGGTTCACCCCTCCTTCTTCCCCGATGGGATCCTTGCTTTGCCATCTGCCATTAACCGGATCGTAGAAGCGGCGGCCGTAGTAATAGAGCCCCGATTGGGCATCCACGGGCTTGGTGGAGAATCCATAGGACGGGATCTTGGCCAGCAGTGTTGACGATCCAAGGTTTTCACGCGACACCGTGTTACCGAAGGGATCGTAGTCCATCCGCTGTAGAAGAGTACCCGTCCCGGACGTCCACGAAATGATGTTTCCGTTCGCGTCGTAGCCGGGCAAAAAGTGATCCCGAGAGGTCGAGCTGTTGTGATAGGTGCTCGATATGAGTCCCGCAACGCCACCGGCCACTTGGAAATCTGTTCCCTCTCTGGCAGCTTTGCCACTGGAACCGATGTCAGCCCCCCAAAGGTGGGTGCGGCGGAGAACCAGGGCACTGGTGAAGTCCGGGCGTTCCCATTCAGCGACCACATTCCAGTTGTCGTAGGCAAACGAGGTGTTCACCGCGGTCCCGGCGG
>CAXTTX010000382.1:0-5542 GCA_964247045.1 uncultured Verrucomicrobiales bacterium
CTCACCCTATTCCATTCTCAAATCCCCTTTTCCCACCCATGAGCCAACTCTCGCTGACCTCTGAAGATCTCGCGCCCGTCGTGGCGAAACTCGCCGAAGAAAACCGCGCCTTCATGGAGATTTATCCGGGCGAGTCCGACCGGCGGCAAGCCGTGCACACCGTGTACGGTGGCGCGCACCTCTTCAAGGCGGACTCCACCGGCAAGCTCGGCGAGGTGGCCCTGCGTTCCCTGCGGGAGTATGCTCCGGATGCGGGTGCCCTCGCCCACGTTCTCCACGAACATTGGGATGCTTCCCTATCCGAAAAGCTTTATGCCCGGATTGTCGAGAAACTCGGGCGCGAACCCGTCGAGGATTTCCGCCTCGATTTCGAGGATGGCTATGGCAACCGCGTCGATAGCGAGGAAGACGGTCATGCCGCGCAAGGAGCCCGCGAGGTCGCCGCCGGATTGGCGGCAGGCACGCTGCCACCGTTCATCGGCATCCGCATCAAGCCTTTCAACGAGGATCTCCGCGAGCGCTCCATGCGCACGCTGGACATCTTCATCACCACGCTAGTGAAGGAAACCGGCGGGAAGCTGCCGCCGAATTTTGTCGTCACGCTGCCGAAGGTGCAGCTTGCCGCCCACGTCACCGCGGCGGCGAACCTGCTCACCATCCTGGAGAAAAAGGTCGGGCTCCCTATAGGCAGCATCCCCATCGAACCGATGATCGAGACGCCGCAGTCGATCATCGACAGCAAGGGCGAGTGCCCGCTGCTTGGAATTGTCCTCGCGGCGCAGGGGCGCTGCCACAGCGTGCATTTCGGCGTTTACGACTACACCGCCTCAAGCGGCATCACCGCCGCCTATCAGGCGATGGGCCACCCGACCTGCGACTTCGCCCGCTCCCACATGGTTGTTTCCCTGGCGGGCACCGGGGTGCATATCTCCGACGGCGCCACCAATATCCTTCCCGTAGCCCCCTACCGGGGCGAGGATCTGACCGACGGGCAACTCGCCGAAAACATCGTGGCTGTCCATGGCGCTTGGAAAAAGGCCTATGACGACAACATGCATTCGCTCGTCAACGGGATCTATCAGGGGTGGGACCTGCACCCCGCGCAGTTCATCGCCCGCTACGCCGCGGTTTACAGCTTTTTCCTGAAGGGCCAGCAAGCCGCTTCAGGGCGCTTGAAGGCGTTTGTGGAGAAGGCCGCGCTGGCCTCCCTGTTCGGCGATGTTTTCGACGACGCGGCGACGGGCCAAGGGCTGTTGAATTTCTTCCTGCGCGGTATCGCGTGCGGGGCGATCACGGAAGCGGAGGCACTGGAGACGGGGCTTACGTTGGAAGAGATCCGGTCGCGGTCGTTTTACAAGATTTTGACGGGGAGGCGGAAGGAGGTTTGAGGGGCTGCCTGAAAATATGTCGTGTAAAACCGGAGCAAGGGAGGCAAATTGATCCCTGCAGATTAAAAAGACTGCTGGAAATTGGTGACTCATATGGAGATACGCGATAGGGCCTTTTACAGCGACGCATCAACAAGGGGGACAAAAGTGCCCCCCCCTCCGTCAAGGCGCCACGCTCCGCGCGAGTTTCAACTCCGCCAATCGTCACCCTAATATACAAGTCTCGGAAAGACAGCCACGGAGTCCATCGCGGACTTACTTCTTCAGTTCGTAATCCGAAGCCTTGGTGCCCTTCTTGTAGCCGTCGAAGCCATAGGCCGTGGGTTTGTAGTCGCCGACGGTGTCCACATCGGCCTTGGCGGGAACCTTCAAGCCCGCGCCCGCAAAGACGGCATTCACGACCAGCCTACGGAGGCCTTCGTTTGTTAGATCCGTCGCCGATCCCATGGTGGTGCAAAGGATTTTGTTGGTTTTCCCGGAGGTGTTTTTCACGTCCCGGACCCACGCGACAGGCATCATGGGAGTATTCACGTCCTGCTTCTGTTTGTCGCTGGCCCGCTCTTTCTCATAGGCCGCGGGAGGAGAATCCGGGGTCATCCCCTTCAGCACTTGTCCCCGGAGCAGGATGATTGCATCCGCCGGTGGATAGGCCTCATAGACATCCGTGTCCCCGAAAACCCCGGTCACGCCATTCAGGAGCGGGTTCTTTTCCGCGCCTGGCTCGACCATTCCGCGGGTTGCCTGGACCTTATGCTGTCCCCAGTGGCTTACCCAAGTCTCGCCGAGCACCTTCTTGCCGTAGTTGTTATACTCCTTGAAGGCGCTCGTCCCGGGAAGCTGGAAGGAGTGGGTACTGGTCCGCAGGGCCACCACCGGCACTCCCCGCTGGATCGCGTCATCAAAATGTTTCATCGCCCCGTCCGGCCACTTGCGGAATCGCAACGAGGTCACGATCACGTCCGCGGAATCCAATGCCTCCGGTTTGCCCAGCGCGTCCCCCTTGTTGGGATTGATCGTCCCATCCTCATCGGCCGAGAAAAGCACGGTGCATTGGAAGCCATGCCGGGTACCCAGGATCTTCGCCAGCATGGGCATCGCTTCCTCCGAGCGGTATTCCTCGTCGCCGGCTAACAGGACCACGTGTTTACCGGTCCCCGACCCCTTTTCTCCCGGATAGGATACCCATCCGGCTCCTGATTCCGCGCGGACTGCTGGCATGGCGGTGGCAAGTGACAACCCGAGGATGGCGATGGATTTTTTCATGGGGATAGACAGGAGATGCAGTTACCCTGATGCCATCCGGAATCTTTCTCAAGCTTGCCAGGGAAAGCACCTTGTCACCCAAACATGGGACAGGCACGGTTCACCTCACGATGATTGCCCGCGGTGGAGGTTCGGGAAGATCCTCCATGATCCGCTTGGGAATCGGTTGTGTCGCCGGGTTAGAGGCCATGGTCGTCTCTGTCGTCACGGCGGGGACACTGCCCACGATCACCACCGCATTTTGTTGGGGAGTAACAGGCGCGGCCACGACGGGCGGGGATTCATTGCCGAATTTCTTCTCAAGAACCTCGTAGCCCTTCATCGCCATGAAAACCAAGGCACCGGAAGCAGCCAGCACGCTCAAGCCGGAAAGCCATCCCATTTGGGAAGGGGCCTCGGCGACCTTCTCATCCTTTCGTTCGTCAGCCTCCTTCCACAATGGCTGGACGAATTCGCCGGAGATAAACGAGGCGGGTTGCAGGGCATCCAGCCACAGTTGGGCATCCACACCCAGGTATTCACTGTATTGGCTCAGGAAGCTCTTCGCGTAGGTGGGACTGGAAAAAGTCGAAAAATCCCCGGCCTCCAATGCCAGCATGACCGAACGCGGAATGCGCGTTTTGAACAACACGTCATCCACGGTCAGCCCCGCGCGTTCGCGCGCCTGCTGCAAGCGTTCACCAATTTGGTCCGGATACTCCTCCACTGTCGCTTCCTCCACTTTATCGCGATGCGGCCGTTTGCGCAAGCACGGCCCATTGCGGTTTGACGAATCCATCGCCGCGCCTCAAATTCCGCCGCGATGCCCGATTCGAAACACGTGCTCTTCATCTGCACCGGAAATACCTGCCGCAGCCCCATGGCCGAGGCGCTCTTCCGGGCGGCAACCGCAGGCCGCGGTGACTACCAGGCCAGTTCGGCGGGCATCGCCGCATCCCGTGGTACCCCGGCCAATCCGGAAACCGTCGCCCTCCTCAGAAAGCGCGGCGTCGCCTTGGACGGTTTCGCCAGCCGCATGGCCAGCGACGCGATCCTCTCGGAAGCCACCCATGTCTTTGCCATGACCCGCGACCATCTGGACGCGCTTGAGGAGCGATTCCCAGCCCATTCGGACAAGTTCTACCTCGTCTGTGAGTTCGTGGAGCTTCCGAACCGGGGCATCGGAGCGGACATTCCCGATCCCATCGGCATGGGGCGCCGGGCCTACGAGGATGTCGCGGGGATTTTCGACCTGGCGATTCCGTCGATCATCAATTACATCGACCGGACGTGGAAAGCCGGGGCCTGAGGCTCATTTCAGCCTTTCTTGTGCGTTCTGCGGTATTCCTTGAGTTCACCCAAGGAGATGTAGCCGTCCCCGTCTTGGTCGATTTGGCTAAAGGTCGTCTTCGGGCTCGCTGACTTCCGGGCGAGCGAGGACTTGGTGAATTCGGCATAGTTGAGCCTGCCGTCGTCATTGGTATCCCACCCCTCGAAATGCACATGGCTACCCTTGTGGGGCTTGGTTTTTCCCGGCGTGCCGCCGCAGGAAGCAAGGAAGGCAAAGCCCAGGAACGCGACTCCCGCGAGCGGGAAGGAAAATGTGGATCTCATTGTAGGTGCAATCTGCGCCAAGTCCTTGGGAAATCAAGAAAGTTGAAACCTTCCGGAGGGCGTAGTGGAAGGAGCAGATCCCACCATGACCGCAGCCCCCTCAACCCCTGCTACTCCCACCGCAGCGAAAGCCGACGTTTCCTGGTGGCTGTTTGGGACCCTCCTTTTCGCCATCTTCTTCGCGCTGGGGATGCTGGAATACATCACGCTTTATACGGAAGGTGAGGTGATGCAGGGGCTATTCCGCGTCACGGTGGCGTTGTCCGGGTTCGTGGCCTTGGTCCTTGCAGCCCTGAGACGGGTTTGGGGAATATGGGTGCTGGTGACGGCGGGCGGTCTGCTCCTGTGCTGGCAAGCATCACAGGTGAGGAAATGGGCGATGCTGCATGAAAATGTTGAGGGAATCATCCGGCAGGCACGGAAACGGCAGCAGACCAACGGGGGGTATCCGGAGTCGATAGATGCATTCACTTTGATGCATCCGGAGCTACAGGAAAATATCGTTTATCACGGAGGCCCACACACGTTCCGGCTGACCTATTTCATGAACGACACGGGCATCACCTACTGGTACGACCCGGAAACGGGATATGGATATTACCCCGATTGAGCTAAATACCCCGATTGAGCTAAATTTCGGCGGTTCTCGCCATTGAATCGGGTTCCCTCACCGGCCCATCCAGCCGCCATCCACCACCAGGATTTCCCCGGTGACATAATCGGACGCGCCGCTCGCCAGGAAGACGGTTGGGCCCTTGAAATCAGCGGGTTCGCCCCAGCGTCCGGCCGGGATCCGGGCGAGGATCTGCTGCTGGCGCACCGGGTCGTTTCGCAATGCCTCGGTGTTGTCCGTGGCAACATAGCCCGGGGCGATCGCGTTCACCTGCACGCCCTTCCCTGACCATTCGTTGGCGAGGGCCTTCGTGAGCTGGCCGATGCCGCCCTTGGAAGCTGCATAGCCCGGCACCGTGATCCCTCCTTGGAAGGTGAGGAGGGAGGCGGTGAAAATGATTTTCCCGCTGCCCCGGGCGATCATCCCCGCGCCGATCGCCCGGCTGAGGAGGAACTGTGCGTTGAGGTTCACGTCGATGACCTCGAACCAGAAATCGTCCGGATGCTCCGCTGCGGGGGCTCGTTTGATCGTGCCCGCGTTGTTCACCAGGATGTCCGGCACGCCATTTTCCGCGATGACTTTTTGGCCGAAGGACTTCACAGCTTCGCGGTCGCTGAAATCGCATTGGTAGGCCGTGAACTTCCTGCCCGAGGCCGTGACTGCTTTTTCAATCGCACTGCCTTCC
>CAXTTX010000383.1:0-1817 GCA_964247045.1 uncultured Verrucomicrobiales bacterium
TAAGGTGTCGCATGATTCCTGAGCCCCGGCAGGGGCGGCAGAAGCGTTGCCTCCGAGTCCCGGAGGGACGGCATAAGGTAGCCGGTGGCGTGAGCCACCGGTAAGGTGTCGCATGATTCCTGAGCCCCGGCAGGGGCGGCAGAAGCGTTGCCTCCGGACATACGCCACATTTGGAAAGCCTCTGTCGGAACCCGGATGCTCCGGAGACCGATTCCTCCTTGAGTTTTCCAAGGGTGCCACGAAACTCGCCGGATGCACGGAAAGCTCCTCGCCCCCTTGATCGCCCTTTGCCCCCTTCTTCTCACCCAATGCGCCACCGACCCGGTGCCAGGCACGGCCTCTGCCGAACCGGCCGCCAAGGTCGTTCCCACCAGCACCGAGCAGGCCCTCGTCGAAGCCCTCAACGCGGAGCGCCAGAAAGCGGGCAAACCCGCTCTACCCGTTTCCTCAATGCTCTCCGGCCTCGCCCGGGAAGACAGTGCCGCCGCCGCCACCGCGGGACAGTTCACGGGCAACAACGCCGCCCAGCTCAGGATGCGCTCCGGCTTCGGCACCGTGACCAAATTCCAGGGAACGCTCAAGGACCGTGGCGCGCCCACCGGAAAAAGTTTCGTGGAATACTGGATGAAAGACCAGGCCAGCGAATTCACCGATGATTGGAGCCAGGTCGGCGTCGGCATCGCGAAATCCGCCGATGGACGGCTCTTCGCCGTGGTGCTCCTCGGCCGCGCCGGCGGGGGAGGGGGCTTGATGAATCCCGCGATGGGACCGGGGGGATTGTAATCCGGACCTCCGCCGCATCGGTCGCATGCCATCTGATTTTCAATTGAATCTCCTGATTCTGGGCGGGCCGGCGTGTGGTGCGCTTGCTCTGCTGTTTTTCGCCTTCCGAAGAACGCACCCCGCGACGATGGGAAAATGGATCTCGGCCGTTGCCATGGCCACGGTGATTCCCCCGGTGGCCGTGGTGGTTTTAACCTATTTCTTCGGTCCCACCCATCCGCTTGCCGGGGTAATTGGCATGACCGCATTCACCATCAGACCGATGATCGCGGTCGTGGCTGGATTCCTGGCAATAGATTACTTCTCACGCCGCCGGAGTCGGCGCCTGCCCCTGCTGTCAGCCTTGCCTGCGGGGCTGATGCTGGCGGGAGCGGGCCTCGACCTCTACTCGGTGCCAGTTCTGATACTCTATGCTGGCGCGTCCTGCTGACCGCGTCCGGTTCGATTGCCGGTGTCCTCCGGTTGGATAGGGGAAAGCAGTTGGGAGGGCCATGACACCGGCACGGTCAAAAAGTGAACTTTTTAATGGCTTTGCCCGGGCGCGTCGGCTCGATGGTGGCTCTTTGGTCTGGATTATGAATTTTCGGAGTGGCAAATGACGAAGACTGAATCCTTTTGGGAATTTTGAGGTATTTTTAACCTATGTTTGAGTGGCGGTTAGCTACTTTGACTTCAAAATGTCTGTTTTTGGATGCTCTTGACGGAGTTTCTTCCAAAAAACTCCATCAAACCGCGCCTTGCTCTTGACGCCCGCCCTCCAACCACCGGATTCTTCCCGTCCGATGAACGATACGAATCGCCCCTTTTCCAGCCCCATGCTTGATGGTCCGGACCGCGCGCCCAGCCGCGCGATGCTCTACGCCGTCGGCTTCAAGAAAGAGGACTTTTCAAAACCCCAGATCGGCGTCGCCTCCACCTGGAGCCAGGTCACCCCCTGCAACATCCACATCGACAAGCTGGCCATCGAATCCTCGAAGGGCGTCGACGCCGCCGGTGGCAAAGGCGTGATTTTCAACACCATCACCATCTCCGAC
>CAXTTX010000383.1:1827-5520 GCA_964247045.1 uncultured Verrucomicrobiales bacterium
CGGCATCTCGATGGGCACCGAGGGGATGAAATACTCGCTCGTTTCCCGCGAGGTGATCGCCGACTCGATCGAGACCGTGGTCGGCTGCGAGGGCATGGACGGCTTCGTGGCCATCGGCGGCTGCGATAAGAACATGCCCGGCTGCGTGATGGCCATGGCGCGGATGAACCGCCCCTCCGTGTTCGTCTACGGCGGCACGATCCTGCCCGGCTGCGCAAAGATCAAGGGCGAGGAAAAGGACCTCGATATCGTTTCCGTGTTCGAGGCCGTGGGCAAACACGCCAACGGCACCTTCTCCGACGAGGAACTCGAAACCGTCGAAACCTGCGCCATCCCCGGCCCGGGTTCCTGCGGCGGCATGTACACCGCGAACACCATGGCCTGCGCCATCGAGGCGCTCGGCATGTCCCTGCCTAACAGCTCATCCCAGGCCGCGATTTCCGATGACAAGATGCGGGATTGCTTCGACGCCGGCGCTGCCGTCCTGAATCTCATCAAGCTCGGCATCAAGCCGCGCGACATCATGACGAAGAAGGCCTTCGAAAACGCCATCACCGTGCTCATCGCTCTTGGCGGCTCGACAAACGCCTGCCTTCACCTGCCGGCCATGGCACACACCGCCGGGGTGGACCTTTCCATCGACGACTTCGAGCGGGTTGGCAAAAACGTGCCCGTGCTGGCCGACCTCAAACCTTCCGGCAAGTTCGCCATGGCGGACCTGGTGAAAATCGGTGGCGCGCTCCCATTGATGAAGATGCTCTTGGATGCCGGCCTCCTGCACGGCGACTGCATGACCGTCACCGGCCGCACCCTCCGCGAAAACCTCGAAAAATTCGGCAAGCCCTATCCCGAGGGCCAGGAGATCGTCCGCCCCGTGGACAATCCGCTGAAAAAGGACAGCCACCTCCGCATCCTCTACGGCAACCTCGCGGAAGGCGGCGCCGTGGCGAAAATCTCCGGCAAGGAAGGCGAAGTCTTCAAGGGCAAGGCCCGCGTTTTCAACTCCGAGGACGACGCCATGAAATCCATCCTCGAAAAACAAATCAACAAGGGCGACGTCATCGTCATCCGCCTCGAAGGCCCCAAGGGCGGCCCCGGCATGCGCGAGATGCTCGGACCCACGAGCGCCATCATGGGTCTCGGCCTCGGCAAGGATGTCGCCCTCATCACCGACGGCCGCTTCTCCGGCGGCAGCCATGGTTTCGTGGTCGGTCACATCACCCCGGAAGCCTTCCTCGGCGGCACCATCGGCATCCTGGAGGAAGGCGATGAAATCGTCATCGATGCCGTCAACAACCGCATCGACGTGAAGATCTCCGACGAGGAAATCCAGAAGCGCAAGCAAGCCTGGGTCCAACCGCAACCCCGCTACACCCACGGCGTCCTCGCCAAATATGCCAAGCTCGTCTCCACCGCCAGCGAAGGCGCCGTGACGGACAAGTATCTGTGAGCTGAAGCCATCGCTTGAATGGGAGCAAGGTCTCGGGTCTGATTTCTGCTATTGATGCTCTTATATTAGGGTGGCGATTTGCTGAGTTACAGTCCGCGCGGAGCTTGATGCCCTGACGGAGGGGGGACACTCCTGTCCCCCGCTGTTGACGCGTCGCTGGTCAAAACCACTTGTCGCGTGCCTTCACATGGATCCAAAACCCTATCCTTCTATCGCCCAATTGCTACATACGCCGAAAAGATTATCCCGCTTGGATTCTCGTGACTTCTTGAAGACCCGCTGACGATCACTTGAGCAAGTCCACGGACAAATCTCCCGTTGGGAAGCAATCGGAATTCACCTCCAATGCCAGGCAGTGCAAGTCCGGGCCTGTGGTTCAAACGTGACTTCAAGCTCGGTATTTCCCTTGGAAACCTTTTCGTATTTTTCAACGCCATTGGCGGGAACTGCCAATGTATTGCCGCCACCTGAACGGTCGGCGCTTCGCTTCGTGAGACCGGCATTCTTCTGAATCTGCCGGAAGACCGATTCGTCCCGCACCCGGAATTCCAAAAGTATACTCGTCGATGCAAGCGATGCTGTCCCGCTTGCGCGAATATCATAAACCCCTTCGGGAATTGGAGTGCACACGTGATTTTGAAATAGCGTCCCCGCACTCATGCGGGAGACATCCCTCGGCCTCAGTCCATCGACAGCTGCCGCTGCAAAAATCAAAACGGCAAGGACGACGATACTGCCCGACAGGATGATCCAAAGCCGTTTCTTCACGGATGCTTAATGGCTTTAAAATCAGAACAGGGCCATCCGGAAATCGGCGCATGAGGTTCGCCAGAGCCGCATATTGCCTCACATCTCCTTGTGGGTCTTCACCTTACGCCTCTTGGTATCGGCAGACGCCCGGTTGGTTGAGAAACACCCTCGGTTCTGCTAAAAAGGGTTCATGCCAAAGTCCATGAACCCAACCCCACCATCTCCCGCCCACCCGTCGGCCACGATTTCATCTCCAAATTCCGGCCCTCGGCCCCGTTCCAAGCAAAACAAAACTCGAAACAGTTATCATTTGTTGCATCTGCCACCGCCTTCGTCCCGACCCGTTCCTCCCGGTCACAATCAACCCCTTGAAAATGTGTGCTTTGCACAAATTTCCTCATTTCCTCACCTCGCCGGATTCTGAGAGCATTTTTGTCAAAATCGCAAAAACACTGCTGGAGCCGTACGGCTACGATACGGAAAATGCAAAAATCCCCCCGGCATTGCCGCCAAAATACGGCCCGAAGCTCCTTCCCCGCCCCCAAAGCAGTTCCGCCAGCAGGGTAATACCTCTGTAACAAGACCACGGAAAACCTTAATCAGTGGATTGCCCCTCCCCTCCATGACCGATTCCTCCCCAGCCAGATCCCAGCCCCAGCCGCTGTTCCTCACCACGCGCTGGTCAATCGTGCTCAACGCCCGCGACCCCGGCTCATCAAACTCCGCCTTGGCCCTTGAGTCGCTCTGCCGGACCTACTGGTATCCGCTCTATGTCTTCGTCCGTCGCCAAGGCCATCCCGCCCATGATGCCCAGGACCTGACCCAGGAGTTTTTTGCGCGCCTGCTGGAAAAGGATTACCTCCGTTTGGTGGAACGTGAAAAAGGCCGGTTCCGCACTTTCCTCATCGTCGCCCTGAAGCGCTTCCTCCTGAACGAATGGGACAAGCGTCAGGCAGGCAAACGCGGTGGCGGCGTGACGCATCTTCCTCTCGATACCGCGCTCGCCGAGTCTCGCTATCTGAACGAAAGCACCACGGCGCTCGCCGCGGACGACGTCTATGAAAAACGCTGGGCCCTGACCCTGCTGGAACAGGCCATGGCAAGGCTGCGGGAAGACTACGAAAGCAGCGGCCGGGGAGCCGAATTCGCCGGATTGAAAAACTATCTAACGGTCGGCCGTGGCGAGGTGTCCTACCGGGACATCGCCAGCACGCTGGGTATGACCGAGGGCGCCGCGCGGGTCGCCCTTCACCGCCTCCGCAAGCGTTTCCGCGAAACATTCCGCGAGGAAATCGCCGGGACTGTTTCCACACCGGAGGAAGTCGATGACGAGGTGCGCCACGTCGTTTCGGTATTGAGCCGCGATTGAAAAAATCTTCCCCTGTCCGGTAACAAGCCGCCGGGGAGTCTTAAAGGCAAGGTATGACCACCAACGATCCAGACATGCCGGCCGGTGCTTCCACACCGGTCTGCCCGGCCTGCGGCAGCACGCT
>CAXTTX010000384.1:0-5520 GCA_964247045.1 uncultured Verrucomicrobiales bacterium
CCGGGGCGACGATTCCCGGACCACCCGTGACGCTCGCCAGCCTCATCGCGGAAATGACGGACCGGGAATCCATCGCCCGCTGGCCGTATCCGGAATACACCTGCCTCCAGGCCAGCAGCTATGACCGCCGCACCATCGCGCGGGATCAGGATGGCTGGTTCGCCAACGACGACCACACGCAATTCGTCCGCAACGAGGTGAACGAAGGCCGCCAGGAGCGCGTGATGCTGGATGCCGAGGGCCCCGGCTGTCTGGTTCGCTTCTGGCTCACCACCGTGCAGAACAAACTGGGCGTGCTCCGCATCTATCTGGATGATGCCACGACTCCTGCGATCACCTTCCCCGCCTATGACCTGCTGACCGGCAGCCTCGGCCTCCAGAATCCCATGGTGATCCCACATCCCGGCTACACGCCGGATGGCAATGGCGGCAACACCCTCATGCTGCCCATTCCCTACGCGAAACACTGCAAGGTGACCTGGGAGGAAAAAGGCAGCGGCCCCCGTTACTATCAGATCAACTACCGCAAGTACGCCCGTGGCACGAAGATCGAGACCTTCACGCCGGAACGCCTGGAAGCCGCCCGTCCCGCCATTGTCGCGGCGGGAGTGGCGCTCCTTTCGCCTCCAGCGGTCACAGGAACTCCCGCCTCGCTCAATATCGCGGTCAACTCCGGGGCCGCGGCCTTCCTCGATCTGCCGGCCGGCGCCGCTGCCATCCGCCAGATCCAGCTCAAGGTTACTCCGGACCTAGGTGCCGATCTCGCGACCACCTTGCGCTCCCTGATCGTGAGAATCACCTTCGATGGCGACGACACGGTCTGGTGTCCTGCCAGCGACTTCTTCGGCAGCGGCGCCGGACTCAATCCGCTCGACAGTTGGTATCGCACGGTCGCGACCAACGGTCTGATGACCTGCCGCTGGGTGATGCCTTACGCGACCTCCGCGCGCATCACGCTGATGAACGCGGGCGCGACCACCACCGGCGTCGAACTGGCTTGCCTCACCGCCCCGTGGACCTGGGACGATCGTTCCATGCACTTCCACAGCGCGTGGCACCATGAAGGCAACCTCCGTACGCCTCCCGCTCGAGACTGGAATTTCATCAAACTGGGTGGCCGCGGCGTTTACGTCGGCGACACGCTATCCCTCTACAACGAGATCGCCACCTGGTACGGGGAAGGGGATGAGAAGATCCGCGTGGATGGCGAGGTGCTGCCCTCCCATCTCGGAACCGGCACGGAGGACTACTACGGTTATTCCTTCGCTCCTCGCGGAATCATGCAAACCCCGTTCTCCAACCAGATCCGGGTCGACCAGCCAATGACCCAGGGGCACAATGTGCTGACCCGCTCGCGCAATCTTGACGGCATCCCCTTCAAGCAGTCGCTCGACTTCGACATCGAGCTGATCTCCTGGGCCGCCACCCGCATGATCTATTCGGCGACGACGCATTGGTATGCCTTCCCTGGAGGAACTTCAAACCGCGTTCCGGAAGTCGCGAATGCCACCGCCTACATCCCGACCCTTCGGGACGCGCAACAACCTCCCGCCGCCTTCCCCGGCGCGCTGGATGCGGAATTGCAAACGATCAATTCCACCACCCCCGGCATGGTGACCGAAATGCAGGACATGCAGGTCTTCGGCATTGGCGTGTGGAGCCGGGGCGCCCAGCTTCTCGGCCGCGCGACCGGCGTTGGCAATCAGGTGACGCTCGATATTCCCGCTCCGGACGCGAACCCGAAAAAGCTCTTCATCGCCGCCACCCGCGCCCCGGATTTCGGAACGCTTTCCTTCACCGTGAACGGCCAGCCCTCGGCTGTTGCCTATGACGGCCACGCCACATCGGTATCCCACTCCGGCGAGGTCCTGCTAGGCACCTTTACCCCCGTGGACGGCAAGTTCCTCCTCCGCGTGGAAGTCACCGGAACGAATCCCGCCACCACGGGCCCCCGCTACTTCTTCGGCTTGGATTACTTTAAACTGCTGGAGCCGTGATGAAATTGCAGTTATGGATTCGGCTTTTGCAAAGGGAGGCTGTCCGGAGTTCAAGCTTTAGCTTGTCTCCTCCTCCATGGAGCCAAGCTGGATCTTTAACTCCACAGCCGTTGGCCGACACCGAGCTATAAAGCCCACATCGCCATGACCCTTCGCATCCTTGAAATCATTCGCACGGCACAAGCCATCCTTTGCCTTTCGCTTCTCCTCTCAGGAAACCTCGCCGCGGACGTCTTCACCAACGTGCCCGAATCCACTACCGAGGGTTATCAGGTGCTCTATGAACTGAACGCCCCGCTCGACGCGAACTATCGCAACGCCACCGCCCCGCCCTACACGGTGGACAACAGTTCCACGGCACAGCCCTACGACCGTGTGGCCTACTACCTGGAGCTCACCCGTGCGAACGGCAGCACAAGCTGGGTCTATGCATCGATGGACGCCTTCACGGCGGTGCCGAAACGACTCGGCCTGCCGCATCATCTGCTCAACCCGGTCCGCCACCAGCGGGTGGTGCAAAACCTGAATATTTCCTCCAATGTCGCGGGCCTGCAAACCGGCCATTCGCTCGATGGCGGCGTCGTCGAGATGTGGCCCGGCAACTACCTGCCGGCGAGGTCGTTCTACTATGGCGGTAGTAGCACCACCTTCGACTGGGACGACAGCGGCGGTTCCGCCACGGAAGCGGGCTACGGCTCGTTTCAGCTCCACAACCCCATCGCGGGACAGGTCGTCTTCGCCTACAACCATTGGGGCTCCTTGGAAGGGGTCAATGACGATATCGGCATCGGCAATTCTCCAACCGCGAATCCCGACTACACCTTCACCGGCAGCGCGGCCGACTACACCGTCCGCAAGCTCGTGATCCTCACCCGTCCCGGCACGCATGCGATGTTCTCCAAGATGCCGTCAAACCGCGCGCTCTATCCGCGGAATCTCGCCACCAACCAGGCCACGATTCCCATCATGGGCAGCGAAACGGAGGGCGGCTACGATGCCGCGGTGCTGAGGGTTTATCGCGAGGGTGTCTTCCTGACGGAAACCGTGCAGCCCCTCGCGTATGTCGCCGGATCGGCGCCTTTCTCCTTCAGCCCGTCCATTCCCGCGGAACTCGCGGGCTATGATATCGAGGTGCTCTTGGAAAAGAACGGCACGCGGCACCTCGTCCGTCGTGCCACGGATATCGTCGCGGGAGATACTTTCCTGTTCTACGGCCAGTCGAACGCGGAGGCGGGCCAGGCATGGGTAAGTGGCAACACCAGTTCGAATGCATATGCCGGTCGCTTTATCCGCACCTTCGGCCAGAACGCGGACTCAGGCGATGCCACACGCAACAACCTCTCCTGGGTCCCCGCCAATGGCGACGGCATGGGCAGCTATTTCGTCGATCCCGGTGGCGTTGGCCAGTGGGCGATCGTCATCGGCAGCCAGATCGTGGCGAACCATCACGTGCCCGTGGCGCTGTTGAATGGCGCGCGCGGCGGTTATTCGATGCCGCAGCTCCAGAAGGACGACGCGCAGCCGGACAATCTCGACGATGGCGGTGGCATCACCCGCACCTACAACCGGCTCTGCTACCGCGCCTTGAATGCCGGCGTAGCTTCCGCCGCCCGCGCCATCTTCTATTACCAGGGCGAGTCGGACCGGAACAACGCGGGCGCTCATGCCGGGGGATTCGCCGGTCTCTATCAGGACTGGCAGGCGGACTATCCCGCCCTGGAGCACATCTATGTGACGCAGCTGCGGCCGGGTTGCGGGACGGATGTCGCGAGGAATAATGTCGCCCTCCGCGAGGTCCAGCGCGGGTTCGGTGACGTTTATCCTTCCACTTCGGTCATGGCCAGCAACGGCCTGCAGTCCCACGATGGCTGCCACTTTGCCTTTTCCGGCGGCTACGAGCTGCTGGGCCTCTATCATTTTGCGCAGGTGTCCCGTGACCTCTACGGCGGCCCCGCCCTGCCAAACGTCGATGCGCCGAATCCCGCCACACTTGCTTTCCAAGGCGATGACCACACCCGGATCCGTCTCACCATGCGCGACACCGCCTCCACCCTGGTCGTCCCGCCGGGCGCTCTGGCGGATTTTGCCCTCATCGGCACCTCCGCGTCCATCACCGGCTATCAGGTCGCTGGAAACAACATCGACTTCGACCTCAGCGAGCCTGCCTCCAGTGGCATCCGTCTGGAGTACCTTAGCCATCAGGGGCCCGGCGATTTCGTGACCAATTCCAGCGGCATTGGCCTTCTCAGCTTCAGCATGACCGCCGGAGCCGCCCCGCCGGTCATCAGCTTCACCGCGCCCGCCATGACCCGTGCGGCCGCGGTCGGGGAAACCGTTCCCATTGCCGCCGCGACCTCCATCGGGACGAATGGTCCGGCCACCCGGATGGTGTTCTTGGTCAACGGTGTCCCGCAGGCCGAATCGGCAGCCACCACGCTTTCCTCTTCTTGGGTGGTGCCCGTCGCCGGAGCCCACGTTCTGGAAATCCGCGCCTATGACGCCGCGGGGAATTTCGGCATCGCGAAGCGCACGATCCTCACCGCGTCAGGAACTTCACCCGGCGGCGTCTCCACCAGCCTTAAAGTGTGGCTCCGCGCGGAAAGCGGCGTTGAGGCCGACAGCGTGGGCCAGATCTCCGCCTGGCGGGACCAGAAGGGCGGCTTCGACGCCGTGCAGGCCCAGTACGCCTCACAACCGGTCCTCGTTGAAAAAGGGCTCGGAAATGGCCCTGCCATCCGCTTTTCCGGCAGCCAGTTCCTCACCGCCTCCGGCGGCATGTCCACCGCCAACTACACGAAGATCGTCCGTTTCGCCATCAACGGTTCTGCCCCCAACAACCTCCTCTCCGCCGCTACCACAGGCACGGACGCCGCCCGCGACCACGCCCTGTATTTTGACTCCACGCTCGCGCCGAAGCTCTACCACTCCGGCGTCTTCCTCACCTCCAGCCAGCAGGTGATCCCGCGTCAGCCCGCCGTCGTCCATGCCGCCTACAATGCAGCCTCCAACAGCGGCTCCATCTTCGTGAACAACGTCAATGGCGGAAATGCCACCGCCCTCGGCGATAACACGGTCACCAACTACCAACTCGGCGCCTTCGCGGGCGGATCTTTTCTCGATGGCGATCTCTCGGACATCTTGATCTACGACCGCCTCCTCACCACCACGGAGCGCAATTCCGTCTTCAACTACCTTGACGACAAATATCGCACCCCGCTCTCCCTCTGGCTCAAGTCCCGCCCTGCCCTCGCCGGCTCCCTCTCTGCCGATCCCGCGGCGGACGGCATTCCCGCCTTGGTGGAATACGCCCTCGGCCTTGATCCAGCGATCAACAACGCCGGTTCCTCCCGCCTCCCCCGCGTCCAGCCCGACGGCACCGGTTGGAAAATCGTTTACCAGCAGGCGACCGCCAGCCCGGACGTCATCGTCTCCCTCAACATTTCCACCGACCTGGCAAATTGGACCACCGTGCAGCCTCTACCAGCAGGCGAGACGGGTGGCCTGAAAACCTTTAACTTCACCC
>CAXTTX010000385.1:0-5518 GCA_964247045.1 uncultured Verrucomicrobiales bacterium
GGTTCTTCCCGCAACAGGTACAAACCGCAAAACGTGTGCACGAGCGAGGCCGTGCCCATGCCGCCGTGGAACCCATGGCGTTCCAGCAACAGCGTCCGCTTTCCCGCCCTCGCGGCAGTGACCGCAGCCGCGAGTCCCGCGCTTCCTCCACCGATTATCGCCACGTCGAAGGTCTCGCGCGGCGGCTTCATCTCAGGAGATTTTCGCCGTGATCAGTGCCGCGAGCGCTGTCGGCGTTGCCAGATTCTCCTTGGTCAGATCCTCGGGGCCAAGCTCGACGGCATAGTGGTCTTCCACGGCCACGACCAACTGCATCACGGCCATTGAATCCAGCCCCGCGGCGAACAAATCGCCATCTTCCGGAAAATCCCATTCCAACTCCAGGACCCCTTCGTCGTTCAACCAGTCAATCAACTCAACGGGGGTCGGTGCTTTTTTCTTATTCGAAACTGCCATGTGCAAAAACGGTGTGCTGGCCTTTTCGCGGCATCAAGCGGAAAGAGGGAAAAAATTTCAGTTGCCTGAAAGACCGAGGAATGCCCTCAAGGGGCGTCCCGGGAACCCGGACGCGGAGGATCTAACACATCATGGTGATTCCCCGCCTCCGGTCAGAATTCCACCTCGTCCCCCAGCCGTGCGATTTCCACCGTTCCGCCGTGGGTCGGCTGCAAGGCGTCCTTGAGTTTCGCCGCGTTTTCCGGCTCCCCGTGGACCAGCCAGACCTTGGCTTTGGAACCACCGATCCGATGGAAATAATCCAGCAATTCCGAGTGATCCGCATGACCGGAAAAGGAATCGACGATCTCGACCGCGGCTCTCACCGGATGCCGCTCGCCCAGGATGGAGACCTCCCGGTCCCCTTCGCGAATGCGGCGGCCGAGCGTGTTGTCGGCGCAATACCCCACGAACAACACCGTCGTCTTCGGATCGCTGATATTGTTCTTCAAATGATGCAAAATGCGACCCGCCTCGCACATGCCGGAGGCGGAAATGATAATCGCCACACCCACGATGTCGTTGAGGGCCTTGGAACCGTTCACACTCCGCACCAGTGTCAGATTCTCGAATCCGAAAGGATTGTCCCGTTGGAACAGGGTTTCATAAACCTCGTCATTCACGGACTCCGGGTGAAGGCGGTAAATTTCCGTGGCACTTACCGCCAGCGGGCTGTCCACATAGACCGGGATGTCGGGGATCTCCCCCTTCTCCCTCAACTCGTGCAGCACATAGAGCACCTGCTGGGTTCTCTCCACGGCGAAGGCGGGAATCAGGATTTTGCCGCCCCGGAGCACTGCCCTGCGGATGATTTCGCCGAACGCGCCGCCGTACCCGGGTGGAGCCTCGTGCTCCCTCCCGCCGTAGGTGCTTTCCATCAGGAGAAAATCTACGTCCGCCACGGGCACGGGGTCTCGCAAAACCTCGTTTCCCCCGCGGCCCACATCCCCAGAGAAGAGGAAGCGTTTCTTCTTCCCGTCCGCCCGATCCTCGACATCCAGCACCACTTGGGCGCTTCCGAGAATGTGCCCGGCATCCACGAAGGTCACCGTCACGCCATCCGCCACGGGCATCGGCCGATCGTAGCCGACCGTCACGAACTGCCGCAGGCACCGCTCCGCGTCCTGCTCGTTGTACAGCGGCACCGCTGGCTCCAGCCCCTGCCGCTTCCGGTGTTTGTTGACGAAATCGATGTCGCTCCCTTGGATGCGCGCGCAATCCGCCAGCATGATCTGGCAAAGGTCCCGCGTCGCGTGGGTGGCGTAAATATTCCCCGTGAAGCCCCTTTTCGCCAAGTTCGGCAGGTTCCCGCTGTGGTCGATGTGGGCATGGGATAAAATCACCAGGTCGATTCCCTTCGGGTCGAACAGCGGGAAGCAGCAGTTGATGTCGTAGGCATCCTTGCGGGAGCCCTGATAGAGCCCGCAATCCAGCAGGATGCGCTTGCCATTCACCTCCAGCAGATGCTGCGAGCCCGTGGTAGTGCCAGCGGCACCGCAAAATTTGAGTTTCATGGGGTTTCAGGAAACCTGGCCCAGTTTATGGGAAAAAACCAGCGAATCCCGCCCGCTGGCCTCGTATTGGGCACGGCGTTTCAGCGGCAGATCCTCCACCGTCGCCTGCCGGTAGCCTAGCTTGTCGGTGAAGAATGCCGCCGCGCGGTTGCTCAGTGCAAAAACCCTTGGTATCGCCCGCTCGCTCGCGACTTTCTCGGCGTATTGCACCAGCTCGATGCCGTATCCCCTGCCTTCGTGTGCCTGTTTCACATACAGGCATGCGACCTCCGCGCATTCCTCCGCCGGGTATTCGTGCAGAGCGACACAACCGACGACGTTGTCGTCGATCGCCATGACATGAAAGTCTTCAATCCGGGACTGGATGTCCTCGTAGGTTCTTTCCACCAGTTTGGTCCGCCGCACGGAACGGCCGATCATCCCAAGGAGTTCCGGAATATCCTCCTCCCGTAACGGGCGGATGATCCGGTAGCTGTCCGCGTGGACCATGGTGCCCACCCCCTCGTTGGAGAAAAGCTCGTCCACCAGCACACCCTGCCTCCGGCCGTTCAGGACGTGGACCCGGGGAATCCCGTGCTTGCAGGCCTCCGCCGCCGCCATCAGCAGCGCGGCGCTCTTTTCATCCGTCCGGCGCGCCAGCTCCGTCGCGTCCGCGGCGCGGATCGCATGCGCGGGCGCACCGTCGATCAAAATCGCATCCTCCAGCAGCGCGATGATCTTCGCCACGCCGATACGGTTGGCATACTCGACGACCGGACCGTCCAAGGGGCCCGTGGCCGAGGCGTCGATGACCGCAGATTGCCCCCGGGCAAGGATCTCCAGCGTTTCGCGGACCGCCAGTGGATCCGTGATCGGATGGGAAACCCGTGCGGCCATGATCTCGCACTCCAAGGTCCAGTCATACAGATCCTTGATGTCCCCACCGAGGACCCCCAGCACCAGCTTCACCCCCAGATCCTCCAACACTGCCAGATCAAGCAGCGTTTCCGCGACCGCGGGCTCGGGCAGCAGTCCCGCCTCGATGAGTACGAAGAAAAGCTTCCCCCGGAACTGGGGAATATACTGCAAGACCTCCCGGACGTCGTTTTGCTGCGCCACGGCCTTTCCATAACAGAGCTTTGCCTTCCCGCAAGCGCCGCGACCCCGGGAGGACCGATTATTCAATTCTTGTCCCGAACTTGATTTGTGGCAATTTCCGACCAAAGTCGCACCCGGAAACCGAAATAGCCCACCACAACCCCTTCCCCATATGAAACTCACGACCCTTCCTCGTACGCTCGCCCTGGTGGCAGCCCTCTCCGGCAATGCCCTGGCCCTGACGCCCGTCACCGAGGACTTCGCGGCCAAAAATCTCAATGGCCGCCAGTGGTCCCTCTACAAAACCGGCAAGGCCAAGCTCAAGCAGGGCAAGGGCCTTCTGAACCTCTTTTGCCCGAAACTGCCGATCCAGAATGATTACACAACCATTGAACTGACGACAAGCTACCCGGGCTACGACGAAAACTGGCAGTTCACCGTCGATCTCGCGAAAACCTCCGGCAAAGGCAGCCGGTCCGGCTGCGGCTTCATGATCGTCAACAAGGACGACGAGAAGCGGGGCGACTACCTCTATTTCGAGTTCTCCGGGAAAAGCGGAATCGCGGGTGGCGTCATCGTCAACGGCAAGCAGGCGAAGTCGGCCACATTCACCGCTGCCAGCGTCCCGGAGAGCAGTTTCAAGGTGGCTTATAACAAGACGACCAACCTCCTGACAATCTCCGCCTCTGCCACCGGTGCGGGCGAGGAAGCGAAATGGAAGAAGATCGTCCAGTTCTCGCCGACCGGCACCGGCGGCGATGTCCGGGGCAACTGGGAAATGGACGCCACCGGCAAGTTCGCCATCCAGCTTCTCGGTTTCACCGACGGCGTGATCGTTCCCAAAGGCAAGGTCAACTTGGACAATTTCGTCCTCTCCGCCGGGAACTGACCGGCGGGTTCCGGACCCGAATTTTTTTGGAATGCCGTGGCGGTCATCCCGCACGGCTTTCTCTTTTTCCGGTCCGCTCCTTCAAACCTGCGGCCGAGAACGCCGAGGGCGAATTCTGCTAGATCGGCCGGCCTTTCACCTTGGCCACCCATCGGGCCCCCTCCCTTTCCAGCGGCTAATCCGGGACATTTGCACGACGAATCAATTCTTGTTTCCTCTTGAAATCTTGTCATACCCTCGCCAAGTCCTGCGTGGGACGAAAAGATCAACCCGTCATCTCCCCTCAAACCTATGAAATCCATCACCCTCCCCAGTATCCTCGCCCTAACCGTGGCTTTTGCCGGAAGCGCCTTGGCGTTGACTCCCTTTGCCGACAACTTCGACGCGAAGAAGCTGAACAACGATCAGTGGTATCTCTATAAATCCGGCCAAGCCAAACTCTCTCAAAACAAGGGGGTGCTTAATCTTCTCTCCGCGAAGGCACCCAAGCAGGACGAGTTCAGCACCATCGAATTGCTCGGCAGCTATCCGGGCGTCAACGAGGACTGGCAATTCACCCTTGATCTTCAGAACACCTCCGGGGCCGGTGATGAAGCGGGCTGCGGGTTCATGATTTTCCACAGCCAGGATCGCTCCGATTACTTGTGGGTCGAGTTCTACGGGAAGTCGGGCATCGCAGGCGGAGCCTTGGCCAATGGCAAGCCGGCCAAGACCGGCAGCTTCAAAAGTGCCGGCGTGCCAAATGGCAGCATCAAGGTCGCTTATAGCAAGACCACCAAACTGATGACCTTCTACGTCGCCATTCCCGAGAAGGGCAAGGCACCGAAGTTTATCAAGATCGGCAACTTTTCCCCAACCGGATCCGGCGGTGACGTGCGGGCCAAATGGGATTTGAAGTCCACTGACCAGTTCGGCATCCAGCTCCTGGGCTTCAGCAAGGGCGCGGTTGTGAAAGCCGGCAAGGTGACTCTGGACAATTTTGACCTCTCCCCTCCGTAACCGAAGGGCGGATTGCAAGATCATTTTCTTCCACAAAAAGCCGTGCCTGCATCCGCAGGCGCGGCTTTCCTGTTCCCGCCAGCCACTGATATTTCTCTGGTAAGGCGGGTCGGGAAATGGTTTGAAGCGCCTGCGGGCACTCCGTCCCGCGACGATGAATGATCCCCACGCCGGTGACTCCGGCCACAACCCGCGATTGGCGGCGGCCACACTGGCTGCCTTGGGCATTGTATTTGGCGACATCGGCACCAGCCCGCTCTATGCGTTCCGGGAATGCTTTTCTTTGGAGAGTGGCCACGGAGCCCCTATCAATGAGCAGAATCTCATCGGGGCCGCCTCATTGATCGTATGGTCACTGCTTCTGGTCGTCTCCGTGAAGTACCTCTTCATGATCCTTCGGCTGGATAACAAGGGAGAGGGCGGCATTCTCGCCCTTTCCACTTTGATCCGCGGCGCGATGCGGCGGCTTGGTGGCAAGGATCCGAAGAAAATCCTCATGTTCGGTCTGGCCGGCGCCGCCCTCATTTATGCGGACGGCATGCTC
>CAXTTX010000386.1:0-5515 GCA_964247045.1 uncultured Verrucomicrobiales bacterium
GCCTTCTCCGCCTTCTCCGTCGTGCCATGTCCTTCGGCGGCCCCATGCGCATCGGCAGCCCCGTGTTCTCCACCCGCCTCGTGACCCGCCGGGGCGTGCCCTGCCCCATGGGGCTCATGCAGTTGCTTCGTGCCGTCCGGCCCCTCGAATTCATGGCGTTCACAGGAAACCCCGAGCAAGGCAACAGCCACCAGAAGCATGGAAAAAACTTTCATCGCGCCGCTTTGGTAGGTGCCTGCCCGCGGAAAAGCAACCCCCAAGCACCCGGAATTTGGCCTTCTTTCCCTCTTGCCCGGTCACCTTCCCAACCACCCGGCCACCGCCCTCGCCGCGCGCTCGTGCGCTCCTTCCCCGCCCAGTTTCGCCGTGGTTTCCGCCAGCCGCACTTGCAGGGCCTCCCGTTTCGCGGGCGATTCGATGAAGCCCTTCAGCGATCTCTCCACCGCTTCCGGCGAAGCCGCTCCCTGGATCAATTCCTCCACCACGCCCTCCCCTGCCAAAATGTTCACCAGCCCGATATGTTTGATCTTCACCAGCAACCTCGCCAGCACATAGGTCAAAGGCGCGGTCCGATAGACCAGCACGTAGGGAATGCCATAGTACGCCGCCTCCAGCGTCGCGGTACCACTGGCAATCACCGCGCAACACGCCCTCTGCATCAACGCGTGGCTGCCGCCGGTCGTCACCGTGACCAGATCTCCCGCGCCCGCCGCCTCTATCAGGTCGCGGATCTGTCCCGCCAGTTTCGCCGACGCCGCCGGCACCTGGAACTTGAGATCGCCCTTCCACTCCTTCAAACGCTTGGCCGATTCGATCATCATCGGAAACAGCCGCGCCACCTCCCTTTCCCGGCTGCCCGGAAACAATCCCACCAGCAACTCATCACGGCTGACATCCGGAATCCGCTCTTCCTCCAGTTCATCCACCAGCGGATGCCCGACGAAGGTGGTCTTCAATCCGGCATTCTGGAAAATCGGCTGCTCGAAGGGGAACAGGCACAGCATCTCATCCAACAAACGCACCATCTTCGGGATACGCCCCTTGTTCCAGGCCCAGACCTGCGGGCTGATGTAATAAACGATCTTCGTCGCCGGGCATTCCCGCTTGACCGCCTCCGCGAACCGCAGGTTGAAACCGGGGTAATCAACGAGCATCAGCACGTCCGGCTGGAATTTCTTCAAATCCCCCAGCATCAGGTTGAACCGCTCCTTGAACCATCCGTAGCGCTTGAGCACCTCCCACACCCCCATCACCGCGGCATCCTCCACCCAATCCTCCAGTCCTCCGCCCGCGATCTCCGCCATCTGCGGGCCGCCGGTGCCGCGGATTTCCAGATCCGGCACCATTTCCTTCAGCGCGCGCAGCAATCCGGCCCCGTGGGCATCCCCGCTGTGTTCCCCGGCAACCACGTAGACCCGCTTCGGCATGTGCCGGGGACGCTACCCGCCGCCCGCCGCCGGAACCAATCAAAATCCGCCCTGCCCCGCCCGGTCCACGCAATTCCATGAAATCCGCCAACTTCCAGACTTCCGCATTGATTTCGACGCCGCTGCCGCTTTCATCGGGCCTCCGCAGTTCTTTTTCCAACCCGTCATGTCCACAGATCTGAAAGAATCCTCCGTCCCGCTTGCCGAAATCTCCCAGGGACCCAATGCCTTCGAGGCCTTTCTTGACCGGAATGTCAAAGGGCTGGTGGCCTTTTCCGTCGTCGTCGCCATCGCCGCCGCCGGCTTCGTCGTCTACCGCGAAATGGAGAAAAACAAGCAGGAGGAGGCCGGAGCAGCCTTCGTGAAAGCCAAGGACCTGGCGGGCTACCAAAGCATTGTGGACGGCCAAAAAGACACCTTGGCCTCCGGCAGCGCTATGCTCTTGCTCGCCAATGCCCAGTGGACCGGTGGCAAACAGGACGATTCCATCGCCACCCTGCGCAAATTCATTTCTGAAAACCCGGATCACCCGGCCGTCCCGACCGCGAAAGCGAACCTCGGCACGAAGCTGGTCGCCCAAGGCAAGGGCGGCGATGCCGCGAAAATCCTTGAAGAAGTGGTTTCGGATCCCGCCGCCCGCTACATCGCCCCACTGGCCCTCATCAGCCTCGGTGACATCGCCAAGGCCGGAGGAGATCTCGAAAAGGCGGAGGCTTCCTACAACAAGGTGAAGTCCGGGTTTCCCGGCAGCGAATTCATCGAAGAGGCAAACCGCCGCATTTCTGGCCTCAAGTCCAAGCCTCCGGTTGAAATTGAGGCACCGCCCGCGCCACCAGCCCCGCCGGCTGGCACGCCAACCGCTCCAGGCAGCCCGCCTCCGGGCATCGCCCTGCCACCCGGCCTCTCCATCACTCCCGAGCCAGCCCCGGCTCCGGAAGAAACTCCCGCTACCCCCGCCGAAGGCCAACCGGTGCCCGAAAAGCCGGAACCTTGAAACTGATTTGACATCCCTATAACTCCAACCATTCTTTACCACCGTGTTCAAAAAAGTAATCGGCCAAGACAATAGCGAGCCCCAGCGTTCCGCTCCTCCGCTTCCGGAAACACGCCAGCCGGAATACACCCCCGCGCCTGCCCCGGCTCCGGCCTATGGCTCGCAGCAGCCCGCCGTCGCGGCTCCTGTCCGCGCGGCCACTCCCGCCGCCACCCGCAATGTGCTCTCCACCGACGTGGAGATCAAAGGCACCGTCAAATTCACCAACGATCTCGTCGTCGACGGCAAGATCGAGGGCGAGATTGCCTCCGACGGCAATCTCACCGTCGGTGAAAACGCCCGCATCAAGGCGGAGATCAAGACCGCCACGGTCGTCGTCTACGGCAAGGTGCATGGCAACATCACCGCCGCCGACCGCGTCGAGCTGAAGTCCAGCGGCGAAGTCGTCGGCGACATCAAGGCGAAGACACTTTCCATCGAGGCCGGTGCCATTTTCGTGGGCAAGTCCACGGTCGGCACCCCCGCCCAGGCCCCCGCATCCGCCGCAACCGCCAAGGGTGCGACCCCGACTGCGGCAGCCGCTGCTCCGGAGACCCCGAAGCAAGGCACCCTCTCCGCTGTCACCAACGCCTAACCCGCCCGAATTGATCCTTTTGGCAACCGCCTTGCCCTGCCATGGCCGATGAACCCCGTCGCCATCGCATCGATGTAACTTGCCCGGAATGCGGGCACGTCCAGTCGGAGCCGGCATTGGTGATTTCCACCCAGTGCCGCTCCTGCCGTGCGAACTTCCAGGTTCACGAGGGCAAAGGGGTTGTCAGAAACCGTCCCGTTACCCGCCTTGCCAAACCACGCAAGGACGGCGACCCGGAACCGGAGCCAGTTCCCTCGCCAGCAAAAACACAATCCTTTCTCCGGAAAGGTCCGCCCGAGCCACCGCCCAAGTCGTTTTTCATGCGGCTTTTCAATCCGGCGAAGCCACCGCGGCCCGTCACCTGCTTCAACTGCGGCCATTCTTACACCGCCATCGCGGAGGCACAGTCCAGCCAGTGCCCGAAGTGCAGCAGTTACGTCAGCCTGCTGGACTACGAGATCAACGAGCCGTGGAACCGCCGCATCCAGACCTGCGGCGACGTCATTATCCAGAAAGCCGGCATTGTTTCCGGAGTCACGCTCCAGTGCCATGACCTGACGGTGCTCGGCGAACTCGCGGGCTCGGTCGATTGCACCGGCGATCTCATCATCCGCAGCCACGGTAAGATCATCGGCAAGGTGACGTGCCGCGACCTCCGGGTTGAAAAAGGTGCCAAGGTGGAGTTCCTCAACCCCGTCACCGCGCGCAGCGCCTACATCGATGGCACCGTGCGTGGCCAGATCTCCTGCTCCGGCGCGATCACCTTGGAAAAGCGCGCTCAGTTGCAGGGACTCGTCCGCACCACCTCCTTGGTGGTGAAGCCCGGCGCCAAGCACACCGGCACCATCGAGATGGTCCCCGCCGCGCCTTCCGCCTGATAGATTTCCATCAATCGTTTCCATGCCCGCCCTTGCCCTCGATCTCAAGGAGGAAATCCTGGCCCTCAAGAAAGCCAGGAATGCCGTCATCCTCGCCCACAACTATCAGACCGGTGACATCCAGGATGTCGCCGACTACGTGGGCGACTCGCTTGGCCTCGCCTACTACGCGAAGGCCACCGACGCGGACGTGATCGCCTTCTGCGGAGTGCACTTCATGGCGGAAACCGCCAAGATCGTGAACCCCAACAAGATCGTGGTCCTGCCGGACAAGGACGCCGGTTGCTCGCTCGAGCAATCCTGCCCCTCCCCGCAACTGGAGGCATTCCTCAAGGCGAATGCGGAGAAGAACTACTACGTCATCGCCTACATCAACTGCTCCGGCGGGGTGAAGGCGCTGTGCGATGTGATCTGCACCTCCGGCAATGCCGTGAAAATCGTCAACCTGGCACCCGCCGACCGGCCGATCCTTTTCGTGCCGGATGAAAACCTCGGCGCCTGGGTCATGGAACAGACCGGCCGCAAGATGGACCTGTGGAAAGGCAACTGCTACGTCCACGTCGAGTTCACCCGGGACTCCATCAACCGTATCAAGGCCGAGTATCCGGACGCGCTGGTCGTCGCCCACCCCGAGTGCACACAGGCCGTCAGGCTGCTGGCCGATGAGGTCTGCTCCACCGAGAAGATGATCGCCTACTGCAAGAACGCGCCTGTGAAGGACATCATCGTGGTCACGGAAAGCGGCATGCTCCACCGCCTGCGCAAGGAGTGCCCGGACAAGAACCTCATCGCCGGCCCAACCGACCGCTGCGCCTGCGCGGACTGCCGGTACATGAAGATGAATACCCTCCAGAAGCTCCGCGACTGCCTGGACACCCTCCAGCCGCGCGTCGAGATGGAGGAATCCATCCGCGTCCGCGCCGAGTTGCCGCTGCTCCGCATGCTGGAGCAATCGAAGTGATTTGTTTGCCTGTTGAACCACCCGAACCGTCAACCCCGCCTCCCCATGTCAGACTCGATTCGCGCCGCCATCCGTGACGTTGTTGATTTCCCCAAACCCGGGATTATTTTCAAGGATATCACCCCCGTCCTCGCGGACGGAAAATTGTTCCGCGACGCCATCACTCTCTTGTGTGAAACCGCCGGTAATGTGAAGATCGACAAGGTCGTCGGTATCGATGCGCGCGGTTTCATCTTCGCCGCCGCCGTGGCGGACCGCATCGGCGCCGGTTTCGTTCCCGTTAGAAAAAAAGGCAAGTTGCCTTGGAAAACACGCCAGACCGCCTACTCGCTCGAATACGGCGAATCCATCGTCGAACTCCACGAGGACGCCGTCCTCCCCGGTGAAAGTGTCCTGCTCGTGGATGACCTGCTCGCCACCGGCGGCACGGCGGCTGCCGCCGTGAAGCTCCTCGAGGAACTGGGGGCGAATATCGTCGGCATTTCCGTCCTCATCGAGCTGGAATTCCTCTCAGGCCGCGCCCTGCTCGGCGATCACAAGGTGAACGCGATTGTCACCTATTGAGCTTCTCCCCACTCCCACCGCCTCTCCGACCATGTCATGGCAATCCTACAACCAAAA
>CAXTTX010000387.1:0-5492 GCA_964247045.1 uncultured Verrucomicrobiales bacterium
GACACGAAGTCTTCACATCAT
This sequence comes from uncultured Verrucomicrobiales bacterium, assembly GCA_964247045.1. Taxonomy (GTDB): domain Bacteria; phylum Verrucomicrobiota; class Verrucomicrobiia; order Verrucomicrobiales; family Akkermansiaceae; genus Luteolibacter. The sequence continues at coordinate 22 of CAXTTX010000387.1, forward strand.
CTCGCCTATCGCATGATTTTCGAACCGGGGGTTGCTGCCGAGATCTACAAGCCTATCACCGGTCTTAGCGATGGCACCCTGAGCAAAGTCCTGACGGTTCCGAAGCCATTTCTATCAACCCTCTTTGGTGCACGGATGGCCAGCAATACGCATCAGGCGGCGAAGGGCTTTGTTCAATCCAGCCCCTTGGTCAACTACACCGCCATGGGTAGGAAGGATGAGCGCGAGGTCACCATCCAACGCCATTACCGGGGAACCCGCCACCCGGTCAATTCCCCTTTTGATTACAGCTTCGTCAGTCACTCGGGGGGCACCGACACCAGATTGCCGAATACCAGCACCGACGGTCTGGCACGGGGTCGCATCGTCACCGGCTTCACCGCTAGTGACGGACTCTCCCGCTGCATCATCAGCGAACTTCCGACACGCCCCATCGCCTCGCTGGGTGAGTTGGTGAACTGGGATCTCCGCTATGAAAATCCGGTTCCACCATATGCCATCAATCTGATAGGCAACTCCGATGCCACACCGCTGATCGGTAAAAACACGGTCCTCGGCAATTGGTCGGACGCCGTCAACCTCCAGCATGACGACTCTTACTGCGCGAACCACCTGCTGTTTGACGATTGGTTCTTCTCATCCATCGCACCCGACGGCACATCCTTGGGCGCCAGCGGAAGAGACCAGCAAACGGTTTTCGAGGATTTTGTATCTGGAAGGATGCCGCTTCCAAATCGCGCCTATCAACCAATCGCATCCGACCAGGCGATGGCCTCTGCTGACGGCGCGGCCGCAACCAGGCTTTACAACGACGAGGTAAAACCCATCGCGTCATGGAAGACGATTGCCTCACGGATTGAAGTCGAAGGCATGTTCAATGTCAATTCCACCTCGGTGAAAGCCTGGCGCGCTTTGCTGGGGCATGCCCGCAACCAGAAGATCCCCACTTACAATTCATCCGGGGTTCCGCAGCTCTCCTCCGAGACCGACTATGCGGTCACACGCTTCAGCATCGCAGGAGATGGTAAAGCCGGCACCGCAAACAGCGTGGGAGACTTCCGGGAGGCCAATGGGCTGGTGGGTTACCGCACGCTGGACGAAGGATTTCTTGATGAGCTAGCCGTGCAAGTCGTGGAGCAAGTCCGCCAGCGCGGGCCTTTTCTCTCGCTTTCCGAGTTCGTGAATCGCCAGCTAGGCTCCAACGAGGACCTGGCCTTGGCCGGTGCCATCCAATCGGCACTGAACGAATTGACCAAACAAGGCTCACCTAATAATATATTCGCCGATATTCAACCTCCGGGCTTTCCCACCACCCGCTCTCTGGCCGCGCCGGTGCGGGCAGGGGACGCCGAATATGCATTCCCAAGAGCCGCCGAAGGCTATAGCGCCTATGGCTTGCCCGGCTGGACCCGTCAGGCTGACATCTTGCGACCGTTGGCTCCGATTCTTTCCGCCCGCGACGACACATTCACCATCCGGGCCTACGGAGATGCCAGGGATGCGAAGGGCCTGATCCTCGCCAGCAGCGTTTGTGAAGCCGTGGTGCGGCGCACCCGTGACTTCGTGGATCCCTCGGATCGTGCCGACATCACGACCTTGCCGGTTGCTGTTGTGAACCAAACCTTTGGCCGACGCTTCGAACTGGTTAATTTCCGCTGGCTTGCTGCGGATGAAATTTGAAATCGTTTCCCATATCGTATCAATACAGCCGCCATGCGTTACCTTCTTTGCCTGTTCTGTTTTCTCCCCATTCTGACGGCGGCCGAGTCGAAAGGCCCGCGGACGTGCCGTCTTCTTTTCCTGGGGGCACCAGAGAATGCGCCTGAAAAACTCCAGCTCTTCGACGGCAAGAACTCGCAGGAGGTCGACCTGCCCAAGATGAATCTTTCGCAAGTTTACCATCTTCCTGCCGGGGCATTGACTCTCAGAATGTTGTCAGCCGCTCCGGCTAGCCCGGAGGACGTGAGTCCCGACGCGCCGATGGCAGTCATTCCCGAGGCAATGATGGATTTTTATCTCCTCATCAACACTGATTCCACCAACAAGATAGCGCCGGTAAAAATACAAGTCATTGACGCGGATTCCACGAAATTCAAAAAAGGCCAGATGATGTGGTTCAATCTCACGGAATATAGCGTTGGCGGTCAGGTCGGTGGCGAGGAACTCGCGATGAAAGCGAATACACGCGTCATCCTCAACGCTCCTGCCGGGAAAACGGAGGACTACAATGTCAAACTCACCTACGTCATGCCTGGAGAGAGGCAATTCAACCCGCTCTTCGAGGGAAAATGGACGTATGACTCCCGGACACGGACGATTTTGTTCGTATTCACCGAGCCAGGTGCCCGGGCACCGCGGGTTCTCGGTTTTGACGATTATCGCGAGGGGGAGGAGACAAAAACACCCTGATGCTCGATCACCTGCCTCCTACGCACCGGCAGACGGTTGCAGGATCTGTCAGAGGTTGTGCGCCCGTCGGCACTGGATAATCAGGTCGGATGGTGTCGGCAAAATCAAGCGGCGTCTCACCCAGAGGAGGTTTCAGCGAGATCCACCCACTGGGATCAAAGGGTTTCGCAACCGCACAACAGCAACTCCACACTTGGTTAAGCCATCGAACTGGGGGGCTTCTTCGAGCGGCCTCCTTTTCCGCCCCGCCGCGACGGGTCGATGCCTAAGAAGTCCAGGTTGAGGCAAACAACCCCTGCGCGGAGAAGCCGACGTAGTGGTAGGCCTTCCGCGACCTCTAGTCGGATACGAAAACCGGCGAGAAGTCCGTCACGGTCGGGGAGCAAGTGGCGGCGGCACGCCCAAGCCATCGGGAGCGTTTCAAGAAAACAACGCGTTCAACCAACGCCACCGTGGGATCGCGCCACGTTCGACAGCATTGCCGGCTGGATAGCGAGAGCAGCGGTTATCTTCAGCACGCCATGGCGCAGATGAACTTCTCAGCCCGTCCCCCTCGCCGATCTGGGAGGTCCTGACATCCTCCCGGATGAAGTGCTGGAAGCAATCCGATACCGAGCGCAGGACTGGAAATTGTTCACCTAAACCTTAGATGGCGATCTAGACAGTGCTCTACGGTTTCTCAGTCACCCCAGCGGAGGCCGCTCCACCACTCAATTTCTTGGTCTGGCACAGGAAATGGATTGGTCTCTGCTTCGTTATTGCCTACTCCGTTTCTCGAAAAAAATCCCCGGCTCGCGAAACCCATCACGCGAGCCGGGGACCGGGAGACGTGCCGCAGGACCCAGACCCGCGGCACGAGACAGTAAACCAAGGATCAGTTCTTCAGGATCCGGAGACGGGCGAAGACCTTGCCCATGCCGGTGGGCAGGACGTAGGAGGCCGTGGTCGAGTCGTTCACGACAGGAGCGGCCGTGGTCCAGTCACCAGGTGCGTTGCCGAGGTTGGTGGAGGTCTCGATGATGTAGGCAATGTCGTTGTTGGTGACCGCCTCGGCGCGCTTCGTGAAGGAGAGCGTTCCTCCGGAGAGGGAACCCGCGAGGCTGTTAGGCAGCGTGGGATTGAAGCCGGAGAGGGCGTATTCCACGAGGTTGGCGATGCCATCATGGTCGGGATCGGCACCGGGGAGCTTGTCACCGGCGGGAAGGTCGAAGCCATTCATGAAGGTGTCGAAGCCACCCGCGGGAGGTCCGACAATCTCCAGCGTGCCGTCACCGGTGATGAGTCCGCCGGAGTTGGCGGAGTTGTAGATGCCCGGGCCTTTTTCCACGCCATTGAGGATTAGGCCACCCACGATGTCATTGCCCTGGAACAGGTTTAGCGCCGCGCCACTGGCGATGGAAACGGTGCCCGTGTCCGACAGCCCCTGCTGCTCGAGGGAGAGCGTGCCTCCCGTGACGGAGGTATCTCCGGAGTAAGTATTAAGCGCTGTCAAGGAAAGCGTGCCGGTTCCCACCTTGATGATGCTGCCGATGCCGGAGAGGATGCCGTCGTAAAAGGAATCCTCGCCCTTCGCGCCGACGCTGATTGTGACCGGGAAGCCGGAGGTGTCATTGAGGGCTTGGGGGGCGATGCCGGTGAGGCTGCCAATGTTGTAGGGCGCGGTATTGGTATCAGAGGTGAAAGAAACCGGATTATCCTGGGTGGAAGACACCAGGTTGAGAGTGGCGAATTTCAGCGCGTCGAGGTGATTGATCTGGAGCAGCTTGTTGGTAACATTCGCGAGCGGGCCCCCGTTGGGCTTGGTGACGGAGATGGTGCCGGTGTAGGGATTGGCCGAGCTGAGGCGGACCGTGCCGCGGTGATCGCCGGCGAACGTTGTCCCGGCAGCAGCGAGGGCGGCACTGCCACTGATGGGAGCAGCAATATCCAGGGTCTCCCAGTTCGCGAGATCACCGTATGCGCCGACGAGCGATGGCTGCCTGACAAAGACTGAACCCTGGATCTTCAGTATAGCCCGGCTGCTAGAGGTGGCAATTTGGTCAAGGAGACCCCCATCGAGGATCAAATTCACGGTGACTGTCTGGACAGAGGTGTTCCCGTTGGCAGCCCCAGCCTTGCCGAAAAAGCGCCCACCCGTGGTAACGGTCAGGGAGTCACCAGCGAAGGTGATGTCCTGGTTGACTAGGGAGGGGGGAGTACGTAGGCCGAAGGCATTGGTGAAGTAGCTGTTGCCCGCGACTGGTGCCCCTGCCGGGCTCCAGTTGCCACTGGTGTTGAGTGAGGAGGTGTTGAAAGCATCCGTATTAATGAGGATGACATTCTGAGGTCCTTGGGGACCGCTGTATACCTCGATGCTGCCGGTGCCGGTGATGAAGCCGCCCGGGGTGGCTGAATTATAAACGCCGGCTGGTTGTGACACTCCATTGAGGACGAGCGCCGTAACCCGGTCGACCTTCCCGTGCGGGAGGTTGATAGTCGCACCGTTCGCGATCGTCACCGTGGATGTCTCGGCAAGATTGGCGTTGGCCAGAACCAAGGTGCCGCCGTTCACCGTGGTGTTGCCGGAGTAGAAATAGAAATTCGAGAGGGTGAAGGTGCCCGCTCCGGATTTGGATAGCGCGCCGCTGCCGGTGAGGAGGCCGTCGAATGTCGAGCTTGCCCCATTGGCACCGATATCCAAGGTGACTGGGTTGTTTGCCGTATCGATGAGCCTCTGGGAGGAAGTTCCTGAAAGACCGCCCACATGGAAGGCGCCCGTGTTGGCTCCCGCCAGGAAGCTGACGGGATTGCCCAAGGGGGCCGCGAGGACCAGGCTCGCGTTCTGGAGCGCGTTGACATTGCCGAGTTGCAACAGGCGGTTCGTCGCGCTGGCAATGGCATTCGGCTGGACGATAGTGACCGTGCCGGTGTAGCCGGGGTTCGCCCCGCTGATGCTGACCACGCCCCTGTTCGCGCCATTGTTGTAAGCGGCCCCGGTGCCCGCAATGATGAGGTTGGAGCTGCCGGTGATGGTGCCGGCGACGTCGAGCGTCTCAAAGTTGGCGGAATTATTCGTGGTGGCC
>CAXTTX010000388.1:0-5485 GCA_964247045.1 uncultured Verrucomicrobiales bacterium
GGTCTATGGCAACTCCGGTTCCGGCGGGATCAAGGCCCAGACCGTGGGTGATCCCGGCACGACCCCGTCACTCGCCAACCTCACGCTCATCGGCACTGCCACCACGGATGTCACCGGAAAGGTCTCCGGAGCCATGTATGGCAACGCGGCCAACTTCACCGGCCAAGGCCAGTTGGGCGGATTCATCTTCGCCATCGAGGCCCCTCCAACCTTCACTATCACCGCCAGCGCCGGTGCCAACGGCTCGATCAGCCCCACCGGAGCGGTTTCCGTCGCCGGTGGCGCCAACCAGGCCTTCACCATCACGCCGAACAGCGGCTTCCACGTCGCCGACGTCCTCGTGGACGGCGTTTCCGTCGGCGCGGTGACCAGCTACACCTTCAACACGGTGGTCGCGAACCACACCATCGCCGCCAGCTTCGCGGTGAACACGGTGGCCTACACCCTCACCGCCTCCGCGGGTGCCAACGGCACCATCAGTCCCAGCGGGGCTGTTAGCGCCTTCCAAGGAACCAACCAGGTGTTCACCATCACGGCGAATGTGGGTTACCACATCGCCGACGTGCTCGTGGATGGCGTTTCCGCCGGTGCCGTGGGCACCTACACGTTCACCAACGTGCAGGCCAACCACACCATCGCCGCCAGCTTCGCCATCGACACGGCGACCATCACGGCGACGGCAACCGGTGCCGGAGCCGTCAGCCCGACGGGCGCGGTATCCGTGAACTATGGTGCCAGCCAGACCTTCACCTTCACCCCCGAGTCCGGCTACCATGTGGACGAGGTCATCGTGGACGGCGTCTCGGTGGGAGCCACCTCCGCCTACAACATCGACAACGTGACGACAAACCACACCATCAGCGTGAGGTTCGACAACCGCACCAACCTGCGGCTCGACTTCACCTCGCCCAACGGTCCCGACGTGGGAACCGCGCAATGGACCAAGCTGGTGGTCAACTTCCTCGCGAACACACCGCTGCTCGCCAGCCAGGATATCAATGGCACGCCCTATGACTTCGACGCCGCCAACGTGGCGACCTGGGACAATGGCGACGCGACCCAGCCGCTGATCCGCTCCGGCTTGTATAACTTCGGAACCACCGCCAATGACCACACCTTCAACCTGTCCGGCCTGAACCCCGGCCAAACGGTGACCATGTATGCCTCCGCGGCATGGAACGGCAACCCCACCGGAGCCTATATCGTCTTTGGCGATAGCGGACCTACCGGTGTGAAGGCACAAACCATCGGCAGTCCGGGCATGACGCCCACCATCGATAACCTGACCCTCATCGGCACCGCCACCGCGGACCTCAGCGGCAAGGTGACCGGTACGCTCCACGGCCAGAACGGCGTGGACACGGCTTCGGAAGGACAAGTCGGCGGCGTGATCTTCGCGATCTCCGCCGGTGGCACCCCGCCGAGCCCCTACTCCACCTGGGCGACCTCTGAACCGTACAACCTCACCGGCGACAACGCGCTGCCCTTGGCCGATCCGGACAAGGACGGCATCGTTAACATCCTGGAATACGCGCTGGGTGGAACCAGCCCCATCGACGCCAGCAGCCGCGGGCTGACCTTCAGCCGCACCGCAACCGTCGGTGGCACGCCAAACGTGCTCACGCTGACCACCGCCGTCCGCGAAGGTGCCACCTTCGCGGCCAGCGGAAACCGCATGACCGCCGTGGTCGATGGCCTCACCTACACCGTGGAAGCCGCGAACACCCTGGGTGACTGGGGCACTCCCGTGGTGACCGAAGTCACCGGCACCGATGCCTCCAACATCCAGTCCCCGCTGCTCACCCCGGATACGGGCTGGTCCTACCGGACCTTCCGCACCGACGGTGACGCCAGCTCCGACCCGCGCGACTTCATCCGCGTCAGCGTCGCCCAATAACAACACCACCGGCGGGCAGTATCCCGCCTGAATGAATCACTCCCGCACGTGCTCCCGGCGCGTGCGGGTTTTCTTTTGTCCCGGAACAGCCGGTGGGTTGGAGGAATTGCACACCACGATGGCCTTCGGCTTTTGTCCAAAGGCCTTGGGCCCCGGCGTTTCCAAAGCCCCGAACTGGGCGACCCCATGAAAGCCCGGGGCAACGCCCCGGGAACTCCGCACAGCTCTTGAAAAATTGGCTGGTGCGATCGGAGCAGTCTATGCACCGACCCACGCTCGGAGAATGGCGCAAGCCGAAGCCGACGGAAACGCGATAAAGAAAAAGCAGCAACTTGAAGGAGAGGAACTCGATAGGCGAGCCCAATACCGGGTCGCCATCCAAGATGCTTACCACCAGCGCAACTTGGAAAACATTATCGACGAAGCGGCCCCACTAATGACGGAAGATTCTGAGCCAGAGACGATTGACCATGACTGGATGGCAAACTTTATCAGCAAGGCCCAGCTAATCTCCAATGCTGAGATGCAGAACCTTTGGGCAAGGATACTAGCAGGAGAGGCAAATACACCTGGATCTTTTTCAAAGAGGACAGTTAATTTCCTCAATGATTTTGATAAATTTGACGCTGAAACCTTTCAACTGGTCTGCCGGTACGCCTGTCGAGTGAATGGAAAACCATTTCCTTATATTCACAATATCAATTCAGAACCTTACACGAGACACGATCTAACATCTCGCAGGATTGCGCATCTTGAAAATATTGGACTCGTTGAAACAATGATTCCACACTTCTCTGCTACACCGACCGGCCCAAACTACATTCTAGAGTATAATAAAAAGCAAGTTACCGTACCTTTCAACAATTCCTACGGACCACTTCCGATTGGCCACGTCTATTTTTCAAAAACCGGCAGAGAGCTTTATAGTCTATGCAACTCCGAACCTGTGGATGGACTATTCGATCAAATCATAAACTTCTTGGATAAAGAATACGCCTTAGGGATTATTATCCGGAATATCCCGTGACCGCATAAAATATTTGTTAGATCAATTGAAACCAACAGAACCACTCTGGCAGACGACCAACTGAGAGAAGAATCGAGAGACGGAAGATCAGGCTATTCCTTCACCTCCACGCTGATGAACAACCGCTGCGCCCCCGCCGCATTCCACTCAAACGTCGTCTCATAAAGCCCGCTCGATCCATTGAAAGCCTCCCCCGTCATCGCAACGTCCGACCACACCACCAGATCCACCGACCGCTTGATCTGATAGACCAATCCCGGGCGACTCTTCGGATAAGCCACCGTCACCACCCCGGTTGCAGGGTTCCGCGTGACAAGCGGATAGCGGACATGGCCCCCGGAAAGCGGAGAGGTATCAAACGCGAACTCCAACAAATTGACCACTCCATCGTGATCAAAATCCTCCCGCGCCCCGCTGCCTGCCGGCTGTCCCGCACCGAAATTCTCCGTCCGATACGCCTCATAGCCGCTCACAACCGCAGCCACCGTGACCGTCAGATCATCATGCACCGCCGGGTTCACCCCGTCATTCGCCGACAAACGCAGGACATAACTTCCCGCCGCCGCGAATGTCACCGGGGTAGCGAGTTGGCCCGACTGGCCAATGACCGCTCCCGGAGGCCCGGAAAAGACCGACCACGTGGTCACCGGCGTATCCTCCGCATCCGTTACCTGGCCTGACAAGGTGGCCACCGGATTCGCCATCGTCAGCGACTGGTCCCCGCCCGCATTCACCATCGGCGGCGTGTTCGGCAAGGAGAAAATCTCGACCGGCGTGAACGTCGCGTTGATGAGCGAAAACTGCGGCATCGCCGTGCCAATCTTCGTCACCACCTCGAACCGGAGGAGGTTATCACCCGCGTTGAGAGTGATATGCCCGAAGTCGAAGCTGGCGGGCGTGATGCCCTGGGTTTGATTCATCAGCTTGTTAGGCACATCCACCCCGTTCAGGACGAGCTTGAAGATGCCACGGCCCGGATTTTGCCTGTAAGTCACCAGCAGATTGTAAATGCCAGCCCTTTCGGCGGCGATCCGCAGCGTCACGAAGTCACCCACCGCGTCGAAGGCCCAGATCCGCGCCCCGCTGACGGTGCTGGTGGCCTCACCCGAACTGGCCACCTGGGTGAATTTGCTCCAGTCCAGTGTGGTCGGCCAACTGGCGAGCACCGTCTCCGCCTGGCGGGTGGTGAACGTGAAACTTTCCGCGGCGCCCAGCGTCTGCCCATACACATCCGCAACGCTTCCCGGCACGGTCAAGGTGTAGGAACCTCCGGGCTGCAAGTCGGAGCCAATGTTGAAAACAGCCTTGCCGGGAGAACTGGCGGACGAGTTGTAGGTCAGGGTCGGATTGCCCGCACCGCTCAGCGTCACCGCGCCCAGCGTGGCCGTGTTAACCCGGCTGTTGAAAGCCACTTCCACCGTATCCAAACCGGGGTCTACCCCCGTGGCCGCCGCGGCCGGAGTGGTGCCGGTGATATCAAAACCAAACGCGCCCTGGATCGTGAAAGAGAACTGCCGCGCCGTCCCTACCGTCGCCGTGCCCGTGGCATTCGCAACAGTCGCCGGAACGTGGATCGTATAGGTCGCACCCAGCGTCCAATTTCCCACGATCCGGTACTCCGCGATCTGCGGCGAAGGACTCGCGAGATACTGGAGGCCCAAACCACCGGGACCGGAAATCGTAACCTCCGTATCCAGCGTCGCCGGGTTGAAGGCTTCGCTGAAAATCACCGCGACTTTGTCCTGGTTCACGGAAACATTGGTCGCGTTGTTCTCCGGCACCGTGCCGATGGGCGCGAAGTCGTCGGTGGCTTCCAGCAGGCCCTTTTGCAAGGTCGTCGTTTTCGGATAGGCAAGCACCTGGCCGATCCGGGATCCGCCCTCGAAAACATCCACCATCTGATAGGAAGCGGACATGTTCTGGACCATGTAATTCCGCTCTCCTCCCGCGGTCTTGAAAACGGCGCTCGTCCCGATGCTCAGATGCTGGTCGGTCTGGATCGTCCCCAGGCCTTGCAGCGAGGTGAGGTAGTTGTAGAAAAACATGTTCGACTCGGTATCGGTCGCGAAGGACAGGTTGCGGCGGCGGTATTCGGCGATGACCTTGAGCGCGAACTCCGGCTCGGCGAAGCCGTCATAACAGAGCGCGATGAGCGGCCAGGAGTTGCCGCCGATGTCCTGCATGGCCTTGAGCAGGCCGGTGATGCTCGCGGCACTGTCGCGGGCGGAATAGTCCGCCGGATCCCAGCTGTAGGCCGCTTTGTAGCGCGCCCAGTCCGGACCGGGGCCACCGCCGGCGGTGTGGAGGCCGGCGATCCACTGCACGAGGGAGTAGTTCGGCAGGTCCGCCGCGTTCGCCGGCGGGACCAGATGCGGATTGTCGGCGATCAGCGCGTCCGGCGTCCAGATGGCGGCGGGGAAAGTGATCTGCGCACCAAAGGTGTCGGCCGCCGGGAAAGTGACCAGCCACTGGCCGTTCCGATAGAGCGGGTTGTTGGCGGTTTGCCGCGCGTAGGCGGGGTTCAATTCATAAACCGTCTGGATGGCCCATTTGATGCCATA
>CAXTTX010000389.1:0-5467 GCA_964247045.1 uncultured Verrucomicrobiales bacterium
CCAGCGAGTGGCACCCTCCAACTCTTCACTGGCAGATCGCCCATCACCTTCAAAGCAAGATCCGGATCCTTCTCGGCAACGAGACCGATAACGACATTCAGCCGGTTTCCCATAGGATCCGCCTTCGCCCAGGCCAGAGCCGAGTCAATACCGGATCGCACGAGAAGGGGGGCCGCAGCTTCGTCCATCTTGCCGTCATTGGCGGCAAACTCGGTCGCCGCGTCGGGGTCGCGAGCGAGCCATTCGTTGAAAATTTCAGTGAAAAGCGGGGATCGATTTCCTCCGACGCCGATCGGGATGCTGTTTAAAGCGACGCAGAAATCGTCGGAAGTGAATTCTTTGATCAGGGCCAGGAGGGCGCGGGTGCGATCCAGTGAACTGTTGCTCCCGAGGGCGGCGAGAAGGCGTTTTTCAATCATGGGGTCCCGAGCGGCGCCGGAGGGGAGCTCGCGCCCCGGTGTCGGGTTCTGATCCGCCCCATGGTCTGAATCAGACCGGCTGTGGCCCATGGAAGCGGCTGCGAAACGCCGTTGCTCGGCGGCGCGGTGACGTTTGGACGTCGTGTGGAGGAAAAGCGATGTGGCGATGAGGCCGAGGAAAGCGGGGAGGAGAAAGGGAGCTTGAAATCGGATTTTCATGGACGCTGCGATGGTTATTGCTCAAGTCGATTCCAGACCGAGGGAGGCTGTGGATTGGATTGAAGCCAGTTACGCGCGTCAGATGGATTTTTCAAAAGCCACGGATTGAGAATTTCAACGACCGTCTTGTTCTTGAGTTCTTCATCGTGGATTTCAGGAAGTTGTTCGAGAGCTGGAATAGGATAAGTCACTCCGATACTTTTCAGGGTATATGACCGGTAAGCGTCGGAGACCTCACGGGAGTAATGTTTCATGAGATCGATTGCTTTTGGAGGATCCGAGTTAACCGCGCCGCGAAGAACACCCTCAAGCGCCTCTTTTTTCATTTCTCCGGGAGGCAACGATTCCATTGATGCTGCCGCGGCGGCGTTGTCGCGACTCCCCCACATGGTGTAGATGTAACCGGAGCTGGCAAAAGGGATGGCTTCCGGATGCTCCTTCAAGATCTCAACGGCCTTTTCCGGGGTTTCGTAAAGAGCTTGAGACAGGTTCCCATAGAGGACCGCGCGTTGGGATTCCGTGACTCCGGCGATGATCTTTTGCAGGAATTCAGGATCATTTCCCTCGTCTTTGAGATGTTGGACCAACTTCTCAAAAGCGGTCCATTTCGCCGGTCCATCGGAAAGGTCGAGAATAAGTTTGCCGACGTTTTCCGGCTTGTTCCGGGCCACCCCCCAAACCACGTCACCCGTATACAATTCCGGATCGGAGGATTGAAGGGCCCAAGCGAGGGCGGCCTTGGGATCACTGCCGCACCACTCGGCCACAATATTTCCGGCGATTTCGTCTTTGAGGTGATTCTCCGGATCTGTGGCGAACCGGAGCGCTTCGCGTTGGTCCACTTTGGCCCAGGCGGAAATCGTTAGAGCGATTGGAATCTCAGTATAATCCTCTCGCAGATCTCTGAGGATGGTTGCGGTTTCTCCGAAGAGGTTGGGCGGCAGCCCGTCTAGGTAGGCAATCATCTGGGTTTGGAGTTCCACGCGGTTCGGAATGGCGATGATTTCCTTCAATCTCTCCAACCGGTCTTCGGCGGTCGCCGGCACCGGGCGGATACGGCGGTGATCGGATCGCGGCCTGTCAGCGAATCGCCATCTCGACGCCGGAGATTGCGAGGTGGCTGCGGCAGCGGTGGCACCGAGGCTGGAGCCGTCCGTCGCGAGGGTATATCCTGCGGCAGAGAAGAGGAGTAGCAAGGAGCTGACGAGGGCGGCTTTTTGGGTGGTGGTCACGGCGATCAGGGTGCTGGTGATGAAATTTGACGCAACGGGAGTGATACCCTCAACCGCATCGAAAACGGAGGAGGTGAGAGATGCGGGTGCGGCGGGGGCGGCATGTGCGGGAAGTATTGTTGCGAGCGCTACGGAGCTGGTTGTGATTCCTCTTTTCGCCAATAGAACCCGCAGTTTTTCGATGGCGCGGTAGGCCCGCTGGCGAGCGATGCTTTCGGTGAGGCCCAACCGGGCGGCCACCTTGGCATGGGACTGGTTCCGGTAATACCGTAGCAGCAGGATGTCGCGGTCCGCGGCTGGTAGCCGACTGATGAGTTCGTCGACGACAGGTGCCAGGGCGGTCCAATCACACGGGGTGGTTGTAGGATCCATTGATAGAGGCTGATTAAAGCCGACAAGTTCACGTTTTTTCCGGCGTGACTCCGCCCGTACCTGATCGACAGCGAAACAACGACAGATACGATGGAGCCAAGCTGCCAACGTGATGTTTGGCGGGATCAGCGCCGCCCGCCGAGCGAGCCGGATGAAAGTCAGTTGCGCCACATCGCGGGCCAGATCGTCATTTTCCGTTATCCGGCGTGCGACGCCATGGACAAAATCCATGTAGCGACTGACGAGGATATGAAACGCCTCATCATCGCCCTTCGAGAGGTAGCGATCGAGAAGAGTTTGATCTGCGGCTTCCATAATCACCATCAATCCGACACGGAGTCGGGTATGTAACGGAGAATCTTGGTATTTCGATCAATGAAGCCCCGTGAGCCATCAAGTGGTCACTCTCTGTTCAATGGAACAATGAATGGGTCCGAAATCCACCGAGCCTTTATCACCCGCTCCCTATTCGGTGGCCTTCACGCGGACGAACTTGCGGGCGCTGTCGATCGGGATAATCGCTTCCTTGCGGACGTAATCCGCGGAGTAGAGTCCGGTCTGGTCGGCCGCATAGACCGGCACCACCGTGCTGGTCGGCCATGGGCTTCCCAGCGTTGCGCTTTCCTGAAGCACATAGGTACCGCCGGACAGACGCTGGCACCAGCGTACGACCAGATTGGCACCGGATTTCCCGATCGTGGTCAAGTCCCGGGTAGGGGAGATCGGCGAGGTGCCGAAAAGGAACTCATCGCGGTTGGTGAAGCCGTCGCCATCGGGATCATCGGTCATGTCGCGGTCATCGGGATTGGTGACGGCGGCGGACCAGAGGTTGTATGGGCTGATCGCTGAATCGAAAAAGATTCCGCTGAGCACCGCGTTGTCTCCCCGGACTTGATTGACGCGCAATCTCACCGACCGGTCGCAGTTGTAAATGGCATACATCCCTCCTTCGAAATTGGCGTAGATCCGCGTCGGCGCGATGAGCTTGCGGGTGTTCAAATCGAGGAGTTCGAGGGATTGGCGCCGGCCCTTGCGATCAAGATCGACAAAGTAAAGCGCGAGTTGGTAGGCGGTGGGTTGCTTCAGGGCAATGTCCAGCACCAGGCATTGCTGGAGGCCGGCTTGACCGGTGTAGAATACCCCGTTGCTTCGCGCCTGGTTTGTGGAATCCTTCGCCGGCGCCCGGGAATCGGCAACGACGGGGAAGGCACCGTCGGTGCCCCATTTACGAGTGATGCTGGCCACGTACCCGGGAAGCCGGATCCGGTCCTTGTTCGCGCCATCGGCGCCAAAGATAACGCTTCCGTGTACCCCGTATTTTCCACCCCAGCCACCGCTGGTGATGCGGTCCTCCTTCACGAAGGTCTTCGGGAACTGCCAGGGGACATCCGTGAACGCGGGCGTAGTCCCCGAATAGGTCACCTTCATCTCGTAGCTGCCGGGCAGCACGTTGCTGAAAACGACGAAGTCGCGGTTCGCGCTCGCACCGCCCACTCCGGGCACCGCATGGAAGGCCCCATCCCACGCCAGTGCCCCGTTGATCTGAATGCTCTCGATCGTCTTTTCCGCCGTGGGAATCCCGATACGCCCGGTCGTCCCTTCCGGAGCACGAATGCTGGCGACGCCCGCGGATAGATCAAAGGAGGCTTGGATGTTGCCCCGGGGCGTGGCCACATCGCCCGACACTTCTGTCAGCGTCCGTCCCGGATGCGGAAAGATATCGTAGGTTGTGAACCCGGGGCTGGAGGGTTTGATGCCCAACACCTCCTCGGTCAGCCATTTGGTTATACCGGAGCCCCATGGATGGCAGAGGCTGGTCTTGCCGGCCTGGGAATTTGGAATCGTGTCGTTCCGCCCCAGGATCTGCGTCCAGGTCGGCCAGAACACTTCAAAAAATGCGGTTCCGCCGTATTCGATCTGCCCGCCCCAATGGTCGCGTATGGAAGCCAGGGCCTCGTCGTAATGATTCATCCGCGCCATCGCCTGGATGACGAAATATTGATTGAAGGACGAAAAGGAATTGCGCGTCGCCCGATCACGGAACTCACGGTCGAAGAACCGCGCCTGTTCGTCCGGGGACGTGAATCCGGCATTCACCGCGTCCGCCGCCGCGTGCAAACCAAACCGGCCCTCCCATATCCCTTCCGCGCGCAATTCGGCGATTCGCTGATCGGCCATCTGGTCGAAGGTGTCGGCATCGACGGAGTTGCCGATGGTCCTCATCCCTTCCGCAAATTCCCGGCAGGAGCGAATGAACACCATGCGGAACGCATCCTTAGGTTCGATGGGAACCTCGGCCTCTTGAAACCCCGCGCCCAATCGTTCGTCCCACCCGAAAAACTTGAGGGTGGGATTCGCATAGATCTGGTTGGCGCTATTGAGTTTCGCTTTCGCGTTTGCCGTGTGCTGCTGGAGCGCCGCCCTATCCCCGCTGTAACGGTAATAATCCATCAAGCTTAAGACCCAGTAGAGCGAATAGCTCGCGATGCCGTTATCGTTGGTGGCGGTTCGGTCGAGGCTGGCCTTGACGAACGGGTAGTCGGCAAACGCGGTCATGATGGCCGCATGGGCCGGGTAGTTGTCACCGGTCCAGGAAATGCGGTCCCCGCGGTCCATCAGGATGGCACCGAGATTGTTGCGGAGCATGTTCAGCTTTACCCCGTAGGCACCGACATACCACATGCGCGTGAGCAGCGGATCACTACAGGAGAAGCGGCCTTCGTAATTCACCGGTTTAGTCTGGCACACCAGCCGGACGGCGGTGATCCGCCAGGACGTGGAAAAGGAGCGGACATGGATCCATCCGAACCGCACCCCTTCATAAAGGTCCCTGTTGAGCTCGAGGCGGTAGGTGTTGCCGTATTTGACTGGAGTTTTGGTTTTGATGGCATTCGCCACGCCGCTCATGATGGAAGGCTCGTTGTATTCGCTGATGCTCATCTTGACGTCACCGGTGAGGTCGGGACTGTCGAACTCCAGCCACGCCGCGTTCTCGACGCCAAAATCCAGTTGGATCGAACCCGTGCCTTTCACTCTCACATCGCAAACCGGTCCCTTCGCGGATTCCGGATTTTCGAAGGAATTGGGTTCATCGGTCGTTACCCTGACCGGTGCCAGGAAATAGGTCTGAAGCTCGTCGGTGGGGTTGGTTCCAGTCCAACGGTAAGTGACCAGCGGGTCGGGTGAAAGCGGAACTCCCTCGCCGTTGAACGACCCGCCATGCAG
>CAXTTX010000390.1:0-5437 GCA_964247045.1 uncultured Verrucomicrobiales bacterium
CACCGCCGGCCCCTCCGGCCTCACCTATCACCCCGGCGCGGGTTTCCTGGAGAGCGAGAACAACCGCTTCCTCGTCTGCGACTACCGAGGTGGAAGCGCGAACTCCGGCGTGTGGTCCTTTGAAATGACTCCGAAAGGCGCGGGCATGGAGATCGCGGACTCGCGCCAGTTCGTCTGGGGCGTCGCGGCGACGGACGTGGAGTATTCCTGGGATGGCAAGGTCTACATCACGGACTTCATGGGTGGTTGGGCTTCCCATGAGGATGGAAGGTTGCTCTCACTGGATGCGGGCGACAAGAACTGGCAGGCCAACGAGGTCGCCGGAGCGGCGCGTGTCATCAAGCAGGGCTTCGACCAGCGAAGCTCGTCGGAATTGGCGATCCTTCTCAAACACCCGGACATGCGGGTCCGGCTGCGAGCGCAAATCGCGCTCACCCGCAAACAGGATGCCGTCGCGAGGTTCTCGGAAGCCACCGCCGGCACCAACCGCTTTGCCCGCATCCATGGCATTTGGGGACTTGGCATCGTCGCCCGCCGCGGTAGTTCCCCGCTACCGTCCGCGGATTTCACGGATCTCCCGATCGCCAAGGTCCGCAAGGACTCGGAAACGAAACTGCTGGAACTGCTGAAGGACAAGGACACGGAAATCCGCGTGCAGGCACTCCGCTCCCTGGCCGATTCCTCGGAGGCCTCGCCCGAATTGCCCATCGGCCCGCTGCTGGAAGACAAATCTCCCCGCGTCCGGTTCTTCGCCGCGATCCTGGTGGGCAAGCGCAAGATGGTTACCTACTACGGCTCGATCTGCGACATGCTCGCGGCAAACGACAACAAGGACGTCTATCTCCGGCACGCCGGTATTTACGCGCTCCAGCATATGTCCTCCAATCCGGCGATTCTGACCTCGCTCACGGTCAGTGAATCGCCCGCTGTCAGGCTTGCCGCGACCGTGGCTCTCCGCCGGATGAAGAATCCCGCCGTCGCCCTCTTCAGCCGCGATGCCGATCCGAAAGTCGCGGACGAGGCGATCCGCGCGGTTTGCGATCTGGACATGTTGGACCAGCGCGGCGTGATCGCGGAATTGCTGGATGACGTTGGCAGTCGCGAATGGACGCCCTTCATGCTGCGCCGCCTGATCCACAACTCCTACCGGCTCGGCACGCCGGAAGACGCCGTCCGGGTAACCAAGGTGGCGGCCGATCCGAAAATGCCGCGCATCGTGCGGGAGGAAGCTTTGCGCCTGCTTTCCCTGTGGACCGATCCTTTCCCCGTGGACCAGTTCACCGGCCACTGGAAGCCGCTTGAAAAACGCGCCGCGGAAACCGTGCGGCCTGCCCTTCTCGCCGCCTTGCCGGAACTGTTGAAACAAGACGGTTACGTTCTAACAGCAACCCTGGGCCTCGTCGAAACCTACAACCTGGAGAGCCCGGATCTCGGCAACGATTCGCTGCTCGGCATGATCAAGAACACCGCTTTGCCAGAGGAGGCACGAGCCCTGGCCCTGAACCTTATCGTGAAACGCAAGCCCGCGGACCTTGATGCAATGCTGCAAAGCCTGGCTTCGGATGCCTCGGACGATGTCGCTCTCACCGCCCTTGCGGCCATCGTGAAATCCTCGCCTGGCACCGCTCTGCCATTGCTGGAAGCAGCGGTGAAATCCACCAGCACTCCGCGCGCCCAGAAAACCTGGGACATCCTCGCCGGCATTCCCGGCGATGCGACGGACGCGCTCTTCGTGAAAGCCCTCGATGAGCTCCGCGCCGCGGACGGCATTTCCCCTTCCTCCCTCGAACTCTCCGCCGCCGCGAAAAAGCGCAAGGCGGATTCCGTTAGATCGGCCCTTGCCTCGTTTGAAAAATCCATGGCGGAGAGCCAGGACCCGCTCGCGAAATGGAATGCGGCCCTTGAAGGGGGCGATCCCGCTTCCGGCGCGGCCTTGTTCGCTTCCCATCCCGCCAGCGAGTGCATGCGCTGCCACCGCGCCGAGGAAGGCCACGCGGCAGGTGGTGAAACGGCTCCCAATCTCGCCGGTATCGCCAACCGCCACAAGGATCACCGCTATTTCCTGGAATCCATGATTGCGCCCAGCGCGGTCATCGCTCCCGGCTTCGGCACCGTGTTGATCGATTTCAAGAATGGCGCGAACCTCACCGGCAATCTCATCGCGGACACCCCGGAGCACATCGACATCGATGCCTCCGGCAAACGGCTCCGCGTCTCGCGCGGAGATGTCGCTTCCGTCACCGCACCGGTTTCACCGATGCCACCGATGGGCACGCTGCTCAAGACCTCCGAGCTGCGGGATCTGGTCGCATGGCTCGCCAGCCTCGACAGGGGCGATGCTCCCGCTCCTGCCATCGAACCCGTGCCCTTGGATCCGGCGACCCTGAAAGCACCGGAAAAAGCATCCTCCTCCCCGCCACCGGCTTCTCCTGGCGCCGCGTCCGTCGATCCGGCTGTGATGAAAGCCGGACAACAGCAATACATGCTCTGCGGTGCCTGCCACGGGCAGAATGGTGAAGGCACGGCCGCCGCGCCCCCCTTGGCCGGTTCGGAATGGGTGAGTGGCCCGGAGGAAAACCTCATCCGCATCCAGCTCCGCGGGCTGCAAGGTCCCATCAAGGTGAAAGGACAGGACTACAACATGCCAGGAGGCATGGCTCCCCTCGCCTATCAGAATGACGAACAGATTTCCGCCGTCCTCACCTTCGTCCGAAATTCATTCGGCAATTCCGCTCCCGCCGTCACCGCCTCATCTGTCGCCGCCCTGCGCGGCGAGGCAGGCAAGCCCCAGGTCAAGGCGGACGAACTCGTTCAGCCCGTCACCTCACAACCTGCTTCCCCCGGCACGGACCCGGCCAAACCGGATGCTCCGAAGGCCTCCGGCAAATACGATCATATCGGAACGACATCCTCTTCCAACCGGTGGATCGCCATCATCGTCGGCATCCTCGTCATCGGCACCATCGCCCGCGCCTTCCGCAAGGGGCAGGAATGATCATCTGATACTTATTCCAGCGCCTTGAGGATCTGCTTGCGCACCTCCACGATGTCGATCTCATCCGTATGCCTCCAAAGGATCTTCCCACCCGGTGCGACCAGCACGGTGTGCGGCAAGGCACCGGTCCACTCGGGGTCGATCGCCTTGGCCATGGCGTCCGGGTTCCCACCCGTCCACAGGTAGTTGTTCGAGGGCAACCCCTCTTCCTTCAACGAGGCCGCCACACGGTCTGGAGCCGCGGCATGGCGGGTTTCCAAGAACTTCGCGACATCCTTGCGCTTTTCCGCCGGATCCAGGCTGATGGAGATGAAATCCATTGTCCGGTCTTGGAACCGGCGTCCGGCATCGACCAGGCTCGGGAACTCTTTCACGCACGGGCCACAGGTCGTGGACCAGAAATTGATGAGTCTTACATTCTTCGATCCGTTGGCACGGATCTTCTTCGAAATCTCCTCATCCAAGTCCGAAACGGTCACAGGCATGGAACTCCATTTCTTCTCTCCCTCCGCGACATTCGCGATCTTGTACAGCCATTTGGTGGAGCAGCCGAATGAGCGCGTGACCGGCTCCTTCACCTCGCCGCCCGCCAACACGGCATCCAGCGCCGCGCGGATATAGCTCTTGTCCACCTCGGCGGGATTGCGGCCGCCGTCGTCCATGCGGCCGGTGTAGCGGAGCTTGCGTCCGGAATCGAAAATGAAGACATGCGGCGTGGATTGCGCGCCACAGGCGGAGGTAAGGGCCTGCTTCTCCCCGTCATACAAATACGGGAAGGTCCAGCCATAGTCCTTGGCGAAAGGCACCATTTCTTCCATCGAGTCATTGTAGGGCGAGTAGCCGAGTTCCTCGGGCAAGAGGCTGCCGGGATTGTTACCATTCACCGCGACGATCGAGACTCCCTTGTCCTTGTAATCCTGGTGGATCTTCTCCGTCCGTGCGGCCGCGGCCACCGAGTCGGGGCAATGGTTGCAGGTGAAGATCAAACAAAGCACCTTGGAATCCTTGAAACTATCCTGGGTGTAAGTCTTGCCATCGATCCCCGGCAGCGAGAATGCCGGCAGATCCGCGCCCATGGGCAGCACCTTCGGAGTCTCCTCCCCCAGGGTCGGCAGCACGAGTGCCGCGGCCACCGCGATGAATGTCGTCAATCTGGTCATACACGTGAATACCAGCCACCGGGCACCTTTCATGCAAAAAAAATCCCGTTCTACACTCCTCATTCGAGGGACAGCAGGGAAACCGGGCAAGCCCCCGAGAACCGGATATTTGGAACCACAACTCATTCCCACCTCTCCGGCCCGGTCCCTGCCCCTTTTTTTCGCCCCCTTGCAGCTAAAGCATCCAACTCCCCGGCTCATCGATCCAACGAAAAAAAGCCGCCCCGGTTTCCCGGGACGGCTTTGGAATCATTCGCTTGTGAAAGAATTACTTCTTCTTGGCGGCGCGCTTTTCCAGGATCGCAGCCTGGGCGGCGGCGAGGCGGGCGACCGGCACGCGGTAAGGCGAGCAGGAAACGTAGGCGAGGCCGACGTTGTGGCAGAACACCACCGAATCGGGATCGCCACCGTGTTCGCCGCAGATGCCGAGCTTGATGTCCGGGCGGGTCTTGCGACCCTTGGCCACGGCGGTCTCGATGAGCTGACCAACGCCAACGGTGTCGAGGGTGGCGAAGGGGTTCTTGGCGAACACGTCGTTCTCCACATACGGCAGCAGGAACGCGCCCATGTCGTCACGGCTGATGCCGAGCGCGGTCTGGGTGAGGTCGTTGGTGCCGAAGCTGAAGAATTCCGCGTTTTCCGCGATCTGGTCGGCGGTGAGGGCACCGCGCGGGACTTCGATCATGGTTCCGACCTGATATTCAAACGTCACCTTCTTCTCGGCCATCACCTGTTTCGCAACGGCGTGGACGATTGCGGCCTGGAGATCGAACTCCCTCTTGAAACCGACGAGCGGGATCATGACCTCGGGCTTCACCTTGATTTTCTTCTTCGCCACGTCAGCGGCGGCCTCGAAGATGGCACGGGCCTGCATCTCGGTGATTTCCGGATAGGCGATGCCGAGACGGCAACCGCGGTGACCGAGCATCGGGTTGAACTCGTGGAGATCGTGGACGCGCTGGATGATGGTTTCCACTTTGACACCCAGCTTCTTCGCGAGGTCAAGCTGCTGCTCCTTGCTGTGGGGAAGGAACTCGTGGAGCGGCGGGTCCAGAAGGCGGATCGTTGCGGGAAGTCCCTTGAGGGTGGTGAAGATGCCCGTGAAATCCTCGCGCTGATAGGGCAGGAGTTTCGCAAGGGCGGCTTTGCGGGCCACAAGAGTGGTCGCGAGGATCATCTCGCGCATCGCGTCGATGCGGTCGCCCTCGAAGAACATGTGCTCGGTGCGGGTGAGGCCGATGCCGACGGCGCCGAACGCGACGGCGATGGCGGTCTGCTCGGG
>CAXTTX010000391.1:0-5401 GCA_964247045.1 uncultured Verrucomicrobiales bacterium
GGCAAATGCCCGCGTGGACATCTACCTCCGCCAGGCCGGCAGGGACATGGGCATCTCCCGCCCCCTTCTATCACAGATACCGGTCCTCGGCAGCTCGCGCAACGCCCGCGGCGAGAATGGCATCACCCGCATCGTCGCGGAAATCTTCAAGAACGGCGATCCCCTCACCGTCATCGAGGAACACGCCGAAGGCGTCGGCAAGTGGCTCATCACCGACGCCCTCGTCCCCGAGCGCAAGATGATCGGCTGGCTGCGCGACACCGAGGAAAAAACCGGCCACCGCTTTCTCGCCGACGACCTCATGTCCATGACCCGGGACGCCCGCATGCAGGAAATCGCCGAGGGCTTCTCCTACGTCGCCCGGAACAACGCCGTCGGCAAGATCCAGGACAGCGCCCTTCCCGCACCCGTCAAAGCGTTCTTCCGTGCCTTCCGCGAGCACATCGCCAGCGCCCTGCGCATCGCCACCGACAATATTGATAGCTCCGGGACAGAAAACCGGAGGTTCCCGGAACAGGATGCACAGAAGCGCGACATGGCGGTTCTCATGGAGAGAGCCCGGCGCGACTGGAAATTGGAAGTAATGTACCAGCCGGATGCGAAAGACCCCTGGCGCGTGATGTCAAAACTCGGCAAGCTCACCAGCTTCGCCACACGGGAAGAAGCTCAAGGCGCCGAGCACGCGATCGCGAGGCTATTCGCCGAAGGGAGGAAAAAGGAGGATGTTCTCAAGTCCGTCAATATCCACAATCAAGCGCGCAATCTCATCGGCCAGAACGACGGAGCAGCCCTCTTCGCCGAAAATGGCCGCCACACGCCTGCCGAGAAGATGATCCTGGAAGCGCCCTCCGAGATCCTGCTCGTCTACTCCGCGGATGGCACCTTGCGCGAAGTCGTGCTCGGATCCACCAGCAACGTGAACGGCGGCAAGGGACAAGATGGCGACATCAACTCCCACAACCACCCGACCCTGCTGCCGCCCAGCGGTGGTGATATCGCCACGACCTTGCAATTCCCCAACCAGACCACCCGCGTCGTGCTTCGGGACAAGGCAACCGGCGAGGGCGAGATCTATACTCTCAAGGCTGCGGGAGAGTTGTCTCCCGCCGAAATAAAGCTGATCAAGGAAACCTTCATCGATATCGCGGGACTTGAGCACAAGGCGACGCGCGAGAGCAGGAATAAAGCGTTGAATGCCCTCCTCGGACAAAATCTGATTGAGGATCAGCCCAAGGTGATTACAATAGAGATTCAAGACGTAGGACAATAAGATGAACGAAGCACAGAAAAAATTTCTTGCGAGGTTTTCCCCCAAAGAAGCGGAACAGATCATGGAGGGCACTGAAAAGGCATTGTCGGATCCTGAATTTGTTCGCAAGAAAGCCCTGTTTCACCGGGTGACCGAAGGAAGCGCCACGCCCGAGGATCTTGCGGAGTATGCGGAAATCATGCGACCCCACGACGAATGGGAGGAAGCCAATCGTGACCGCAAGGTCTACGACGACAGGGGCTGATGCCTGCGCTCCCGGAGAGGCCTCACTCTCCTCAAGGCCCGCGAAATCATCGACCGCCACATCACCCCCCTCAAGCTCCGCCTGGCCGCCGACCTCCTCCAGAAGTCCATCCCCGGCTCCGGCCAAGGCCTCCGCCGCGGCGGTGGCTCTCCTGACAATCGCGCAGCTATGCACCCCCTGGAACCGGAAAGCGACGATCGGGGGGAAGTAGCTTCGTCCTATATTGGACAATAATGCATTTTTGTTGCGATAATAATAATGCTTGAGATTCCTTTAATATCTTGAAATCTTTGTGATTGTGTCCGAGTTGAAGCCATCTATCCCACGTATTCTCTGTGGGGTATCGTTAGGAATGCACTTCATTTGGGTGATCTTCCTCCTCGTAGTTGCGTGGAGGGGATTCGGAAATTTTTTCTCTAAAGAGGCTACTGCTGCAGCTTCCGACCGACTAGATATTGTTGCGACAGCACTTGCGGTTCTGGGGGTTGTGGTTGGGGTGGCCGCTATTGGGGGATTTCTAATCGTCCGGAGAGAAGCTATCGAGGCCGCCCAGATCGAGGCCAAAGCCCAAATTCCACGGCTTGTTACTGAATATCTGGAGGTAACGCACCCCGAAACCCTTCAAAATGCGATCACCGTCGCCGTCCAAGTAAACCCCTATCCATTCCTCCAAGCCATCCGCGCAGCGTTCGGAATTGACGAAAGCGTGGGTGCCGCCGAGGGTTACGGGTCGGCACTTTCAACGAAGGAGCCGCCTGACTCATGATCCCTATTCCTGAAATTGTAGCCAAACACAGCTTGGGGCCCTCAGTTAACATTGAGGACCTTATCCGCGAATTGGGCATTGAGCTGGATAAAAAGGCAGAACTCCCTGAAGAAATTTCCGGTCTGATCGAAAGGAATAGCGCCGGTAATTTCAGAATAGCGGTCAATTCGAAGGAGTGGTATTTCCGCCAACGGTTTACGATGGCACACGAATTGGGCCACTTTCTTTTGCACCGGAGTATTCTTCAGGATGGTACCGCGGACAGCGTCGCCTATCGGGCTGTTCCAACCAATGGGATTTACAATTCCCATATCGGTCCCGCTCAAGAAGCTCAGGCCAATGCTTTCGCAGCGGAAATACTAATGCCTCTGCACCTCGTCAAAGGCGCGATGGAAAAGGCCAATGGAAATAAGAAAGAAGCCGCGGTCATTCTTAAGACTTCGGAGCCAGCGCTTCAAATCCGTCTAGATGCTCTGAAGAATTCCCGGCAATATGAGTACATCGGTAATTCCCAAGGATAAAACGGCTTACTGGATCCCCCGATGAAGTCTTTGCCGGTAATCGCAAGACCATGTTGAAAATTAGAAAAAATGACGAGGCTTGGCGGTTGCTCTACATCCGGCTTTTGACGGAAGACCTTGGCGAGGATGAAGCTAAGCCAGCGGACTTGCAGGGCTTCTCGGATCTCATTGATGCTGGATTTATGAAGGGCCGCGCACTTACAAATAGTTTGGGAGAGATTGTGGGAGCATCAGTACAAGGCCCAACCCTCCAAGGCCGATTGTTTGCAGAAGAACAGCAACGACTCATCAGTGAAGGATCGGTTTGGGGATTAATTAAAAAAGGCACAGGCCTGGGAGTCGGTTGGATATCGGGCTTCGCATCCTCTGTTCTCCTCTACTATCTTACTAATTGACCGTTCCAGATTGAATAATTGACCAGATTGCTCGTGTCTTTGGTGGCCCGTCGTGAGCTAGAAATTGCCAAGTCCGGTGCGCGTCCGCGCCGTAGCTCGACGTTTCACAGCCAGATGGTGCCGGATCCCTCAAAAGGTGGATATTTAGATTTAAATCCGTCTCTGAATTCTTGCGATTGTATATATTCTCGAAGCAACGAGATTTGATGGGTAAAAAGGCCTAACCCCATGACCAGCATGGTTGTTAATTCCTTAAGGCGTCTATCCGTGCCGAAGGTTTTGTCAAAACCTGGCAAAATCTTTTCTAAATGAAATGACAAACTGTCGCGCAAACTTGCGGGAAGGTCGTTGTTGCCCTCATCGCGTCGATAGCATTGGAAATTCTAGAGTCACCCAACGCCTCTCGTAAAAGTCCAGGAAGAAGAGCATCACTTTGATTGCAGACCAAGTGTATCGTATGTCCGTCTCGTGGATTATTTTAGCTGCCATGGATACTTTTGGTGATAGACTCTTCAGTGGAGTGGATTCGCTGGCCTGAGTTAGAATGCTCACTTATCTTGCTCAAACAGCGCTGTCTTCATACGGTGACATTTTGTTCAGCGTATCTATTCTCCACCGGGCCTCAGGACTCACTCCACCTTATATTTCGCGCGGATTTCGGTCTTCACCATAATGGCATCCTGCAGCGGCGGTCCCAGATAGCCAGCAGGGCGCGTTTTAAAGGTCCTTATCACCAAATTGACCCCCGGCTTGTGCACTGGAACTTGGTTGTGAGTGGTAACCGTGGTCGCGTTGAAGCCACCAAAGGAATTCACATTTCCAGTCGTCGTAGAGGTGGACGGCATGTCTACATAAGAGGTCGACGAGCGGTCCTGTTCCCCGATCACGGCAAAATATCGATAGCCATATTCCAGCGTTAATTCAGCCGCGCGCAGCCGAGCGAAATCCAGTGCCCTTTGAGGTTTCGTGAATCCATTACCTTTGAATTCCACGATAAACTGGTCCGCACCGACCTGCCGAAATCCATGCCCCCCCACGCCGGACCCAACTCCGCTCTGGTAGGGGGTAGCGCAACTGTTGAGCAAGAGGGGAAACGAGGCAATAACGGCGGGGAGGATGAGGCATCTCATGATCCCCGATCTATCGGATACCCGGCGGAACCGTCAAGTTCAGACACCAAAAAGGACCTCTTGGCTTGGTTTGCTCAAAACAGCTCCCCCTGCGGCGGCAACGGCTTCTTCCCTACCGCCGGCTTCTGCCGCTTCAACGGACTCGGCACCACCCTTTCCTCCAGCGGTCCCTCATACGGCGTCCAAGCCATCTCCTCACCCCCCAGGAAAGCCAGCGCCCGCTCCCACGGCAGCACCGCCAGCATCCGGTCATGAATCGGAAAAACCGGCGCCACCGGCGGCGTCGTGATCGTGCTGTAGCACTCGCCGATCCCATCAAACTCCTGCCAGATCCCCGCCACCCACAGCCAATCCTCATCCGGCCGCCGGAACGCGTGGCATTGCTTCTCCAGACCTTTCGGCGCTCCCTCTGGCAGCTCCTCCCATTCGTAAAATTCCGACATCGGCACGATGCACCGCCGCTGCGCCAGACTCTCCTTCCAAAACGGCGTTTTCAGCGACTCCTTCCGCGTGTTGTTCACCTCCCGGTATTTCTCATGCACGAAGCCCCACCGCATCAGATTGGCCGTTAGCTCCCCCTCCACACCCCGCACCACCACCCCGCGACCCCTGCGCCGGATCAACGGCCCCGGCAGCAGATCAATGACGCCCGAGACGATCTCATCCACCTCCCGCTTGGAGACGATCCCTTGCTTGCCGATCTTGTAGGCGTTGCACATTCTTAATTCTAATCAGCTGCAGGATCTTTGCACTTCTGATCTTTAGGTAATCTCTAATCCTCGATTTATCGGATGCTCCGGCTAGGGATCCTTCTTTTGAATCGGTAGATTCGCATTCCACAGGGTCACCAAATAGACGCATGTGAATATTGCGAGAAAGCTCAAGCTACCTCCCTTCCAGATGCATAATCCCACGATACCGCAGTAGGGCAGGATGCAGGTCTTCGGCCAGGGGGGGACGCCATTGATACTTACCTTGCGGGCGCGTTTGATTACCTCTTGGGGAAGGGATCTCGCCACCTCTTCGAGGCGCTCAATTCCGTCCTTAAGGGATTCAAGCTTTTCCCGTTTTGGAC
>CAXTTX010000392.1:0-1914 GCA_964247045.1 uncultured Verrucomicrobiales bacterium
ACATGACGACGACCCTCGACATCTCCACCACCGGGCCATACTTGAGGGTCTCCGTGGGACAATAGATCTAACATCCATCAAGGGTGGCAGGTCCACGGAACCGGCAGCAGCGTATACGGCAGGTTCTTCTCCGTTTCCTCCGACTTCTGGATCTCCTTCTTCTTGAGCTGGAAAGCCGGCAAGGCGGGAGCGGGACCGTACCTGGTCTGCATGACCGGATAGGTATCGCCCTTTTTCTCGATGAACAACGAAGCCCCGAAGCGCCCGCCGGGAATCTCGCCGATGAGGATGTCCAGGTCGATCACTTCGTTCTTCTTGCAGGTGAACCAATCTCCGCGCTTCATTTCGCCGGCATAGCAGCGGATGCTTTCGGAAGGAGAGGACTCCTTCCAGCGGCTTTGATTCGGCCAGTTGACGTAGTTGGAAACCAACACCGTCTTGCCGTCCACCCCGACCGCGAGCACGTCGTCGGCGATGCCGGTGAAGCGGTAAGTGCCATCTTCCGGCGGGGAGACCTGGGCCTTGTAGATGACAAACCAGCGCGAGGGCTGAACCACCCCCGCAAGACCGAAGGCCTCCGGCGCGATCTTCGCATTGATGACGGGAATCATCACCTCCGTCGCATACAGCGGACGGGTCCCGCGGAAATAACCGCTGAGCACATCCTCGTCCCAGCCGCTGTCGAGGAATTGGGCCATGATGCGGGTGGGCTCCACCATGGGAACCGGCTGGCGCTTCTGGTTCTGCTTGAGATCGTAGAAGATGCCAAGCATCGCGCCGCCGGATTTCACGGACGAACCGAAGGACTCGTTCCCGGTCAACGAAGACTTCTCCTGGGCACGGGCCGAGGCCGACAACACCAGAAAACACAAGATCTGAATGGAACTCCGGAGGTTCATGAGCACGATCAATTTCGCTAGATAGGCTGATTCAGCGGATCAGGGATCACCATCCGTGTCCTCCGCGAGATTCTTGAGATACTGGTTCACCGCTCCCTCATAAGCCGGTGCCACCTTGTCCTGCTGCTGGAGGGACAGCGCGTCCCGCTGGCTTTCCGCCGCCTTGCCACGGGCATCCGTCCGGGTCTTGTTGGAACCGTTGTCGCTGGCACCCATGCCGGAGCCCCCGCCATCCGGCGCCCGCGAGGATTGCATGCCCTGGTTCATGGAATTCTGGAGGGAAGCCATGGCCCGTTCGAGCCTCCCGGCACCTTGGGAAAGATTCTGGCCGACACCCTGGCCCTGTGACGCCTGTTGGGTATGGCCTTTCGCCGCCTGGAGATCCTCGCTGGCACCCGATTTACCTTCTCCGGCTTTCTTCATCTGTTCACCCGCCTGCGCCATCTTCTCCATCGCGCTGTTCGCCTTCGCGGAAGCATCCTGCTTCCGATCATCCTGGAGTTCGGCAATCTCGAGGTCCGTCTTCGCCTCCTGCATTTGGTTCATGGCCTCCTGCATGGCCGCGTCCTTCGGGTCCATCGGCTCATGGTCTTCCGGTGTCGTTCCGGCCATGGCATCGGCCTTCTTCTCAAGCGACTCCGCGAGCTTCGCGAGATCATCCGCCACCTTGCCCTGCTGTTCCGCGGTTTTCGCCACTCGATCCGGCTCGCGGCGGAGCCGGTCGTCCGCGAGATCCTTCGCGGCCTGGGTGGATTCCTTCACGGACTCCTGGGTCTTCGCCGCGGCCTCCGGATCCTCCTTGGCGAGCCGGTCCTCCATCGCATCCAGCTTGGCGGCAAGCTTCTCCTGTTTCTTCGCCGCCTCCTCCTGCTCGGAGCCATTCATCTTCGGCGTCTGTTTCGCGAGTTCCTCCTGCTTGCGTGCGAGGTCATCCAATTCGGAGGCAAGCTCCCGGGTCCGCTGCTCCGGAGTTTTGCCCGCATCGAGGCCGACGATCATCGCCGGGTCGCCAAGC
>CAXTTX010000392.1:1924-5389 GCA_964247045.1 uncultured Verrucomicrobiales bacterium
GCCTTGAGGATATCAAGCACCTCCTGCTGGTTCTTCCCCGCTTCCGCATAGTCCAGGTCGATCGCGAGATTGGCGTCTTCCGCGTGCTCCACCAGCTTGCGACTTTGCGCGGTGGCCGCGGCGTCCTTGAGAAACGATGCGGACTCGGCCGTGGTCCCTGTGGCGAGTTGTTCGAGCGCCTGGAGCGCGAGCCCCGCTTCCTTGCCGAGGGCGGCCTGCTCGTCCTTCTTCGCCCGGTGGCTGTCCCGGTGGCGGGCGGGAAGTTCCTCAAACGTCGGCGCCATGGCAGCCAGATCCTTGGTCGCTTCCAGGTTGGCATGCTGCCGGACCGCGAGTTCCTCCAGCCGCTTTTGCATCGTGGCAAGGTCCGACTGGCGGGCAAGCTTGTCCGCCATCGTCCGCAAGGCGATCTGGATGTTCTTCTGCGCGCCGTTCGCGTCGTTGATGTTCCCCTGCACCACCTTCGAGTCCATGGAGCGGCTGGCATCCATCAGCACCTTCGCGACGGATGCCATGTCCTTCGTGGAAATTTGCTCCATTTCCGCCACCGTCTTGCGGAGGATGGCGACATCCCCCGCCGCGCCGGGATACTTCGCGTAGGCCTCGGCGAGTTGGGCAATCTCCTCCTTTAGCCGTTGGCTCGCCACCCGGAGTTGTTCTTGTGAAACCCCGCCCTGATAGGCGGCCGTTTTGGCGGGTGCCAAGGGCTCGGCGGCATTCGCCCCCCCGAGGATCAGAGCCAGGGTCAGATAATGATGGATCGGCTTCATGGCGGTTCAGATGTCAGGGATTGGATACGGTTCAACGGCGCGGGATGTTGATGCGGTCGTTGATTTCTCTCTGGGTATCATAGAGACGCTCGATCTCCGCCGCCTTGCGGCCGAATTCCTCGAGCAACTCCGTGCGCTTGTCGTCCTCGGAAACAATCGAAATCGTGCGCTCCGGGGAGCGATAGGTGCCCGGCTCCGGGCCGGATGGCTGATTGCGATCCGCGCGCTTGCCGCTGGCGGGATTCGTGTCCCTGGCCTCGATCCAGAAAACGACGCGTGTGCCCGCGCTGACGGCGGGGTTCAAACGGGACAGATTCCAATCCAGCCGCAACGCGTAGGAACGCTCGCCCTTCACGGGAAAAGGAATACGGCCGTTTCCTGATTCGTCGAAGCTGCCGTCCAGCCCTGGCCTCAGCACGCGGTAGAAGAGGTTCAAGCCAGCGATGCCGAAGTCATCGGAGACATTCGCAGTGATCGCGACCGTCTCGCTTGCCACCACGGTGATGGTCTCTTCCTTGGGGGATGACAAGGACACCTGCGGGAGGCGGTCCGGGACGACCTGGACGGGAAAGACGGGATCCTTTGCCGATTCATCCCGCTCCATGCCAGTGAGGTGAATGGAAAGGCTTTTCCAAGTGGTATCCACCTCGGGAAGTTTCGAGCTGAAGGCGAGGCCATCCTTTTGCCGGCTGAAATCGAGCTTCACCGGTGTTTCGCCCTGAAGGATGGTCACCGAACCGGATTGCAAGTGCTTGGTGGCGCTGCCCTCGACACGGAGGGTGGAGCCTTCGAGGAGTTTCAAGGAGGAAGGTTTCATCTCTTCCTCCGCCAGATGGGTGTAGCCCGGATAAATCTGATAGAAGCGCACATCTTTGACGGCAGGCGGTGAGTGTACCGCGACGGAGTGGGTTTTGCCGGTGCCGTCGTTCAGTTCGAAGCGGTAGCGGAATGGCTCGCGGACGTTCTTGAGCGTGGCGGTGAAATCCGGGGAACCGGGTTTCGCCGGGGTGACGAGGATCGAGTCATCCGGCTTGCCCTTGCGCATCACGATCAGGTGGCCGTCCGAAGGAATTACACCCGTGGCACGCGCGGTGAGAATGACTTCGTCGCCTTCCTCCACGGTGAGGTCCTCCGTTACGGATGCTACCTGGGTGGCGGCAGGCAGTGGCAGCGTGGAGAGGAAAATGCGCTTCACCAGAAGGCCCGAAACCGGCCAGCCGAGGACGAGGAGAATAGCCGCGGGCACCAGCGGGGCGAGCATCCAAAGCGCGAGCTTTTTGACACGATTCGGCCTGACCACCTGGCCGATAACCTTGATGTCCTTCACCTTCGCCGCGGTGTCCGCAATGAGTTGCTTCACCAGCAGGCGGGACTGGGGCGGCACCTTGCTGCCCTTTGTGGAAAGTTCCACGGTGGAAATGAGCGAACTGCGGAGATGGGGAATCTCCCGCTCCACCAGCAGGGCGGCGCCCTTGCGATCCAAACGTTTCCGCCAGGGAATCACCACAAAGCACCAGGCCAGCCAGGCGAATGCGATCAGATCCGCCAGCAAAAGGATCAGGCGCGCGGCCCAGGGCAGGTCAAACACTCGATCAGCCAGGGCTTGGAAGCATCCCGCGGCGGCAATACCTGCCACGAGCAGGATCGGGAACTCCGCGAGCTTCATTGCCAGATGCCCCTGCCGCACCTGGTCGAGGGTGCGGGCGAGCGTCGCCGGGAGTTTGGAAGAAGAGGCGCTCATGTTCATTTCAAGCGGGAAAGGCGGCGCAACAGCCACTCGGCGAACCACAGCATCATCAGGCCGGCCATCACCCAGCCGGAGTGATAGAGCTCCAGTTTCCGATAGGTGGCGACACGCGAGGTCGTCGCGGAAATCCATTCCGGCAGCTTGGCGAGATCCTCCTCGCGCAGGAATTTGCCACCGGCGGCGGTCGCCATGGCTTTCAGCAGTCGATCATCCAGCGCGGTGCGGGTGTCCTCCAGGTTGTTTTCCTCCACGTCGAAAGTGAGCACGCCTTCCTTGTCGCGCACCGTGTGGAAGGTGTAGTGGCCCGGTTCCTTCGGGATGAATTCACCGCGGTAGGCATTCCGGCTGGTGCCGAGCACGGCGAGCGGCTTGGTGACGCCCGCCTTGCCGGAGTCCGTGCGGGTGACGGTCAACACGCCTTCGAGCGAGGGTTCTACGACCGGCTCGTAGTTGTCCGCATAGACGTTGCCGCTGATCACCACGCGCTCGCCGACCTGATAGTGCTTCTTGTCGGTGCGGAGTTGGGTGAGCGAGGAGGCGGTGTCCAGCAACTGGAGCGCAAGCGTCTGCATGATCTGGCCCCAGAGGATGGAGTAGTATTGCTCCCCTTTCTTGCTGCGCCAGCGGTAGGTCTCGTTCGTGCCGAAGTAGACGCACTTGCCCGAGCCGTAGCCCTGCATCGCGAACACCGGCAGCATGCCGTAGCGGCCCGCGCTGGAAGGACGCGGATCAACCAGCAGGATCTCCGCCCCGGGCTTCACGCGGGACACGGGAGCCACCCAGCGGACGCCGGGGAAATTGTCCCAGATCTGTTTGTTCGCCGCGGCCTCGGGATCCATCTGGAGATACGGCGAGCGGCGGCCGAGCGGGGTCAGCTCCAGCGGGAAGGCCTCCAACTCGCGCTGCGAACCCAGTTCCCGGGTCGTGACATCCGGCACCACCGGCAGC
>CAXTTX010000393.1:0-5364 GCA_964247045.1 uncultured Verrucomicrobiales bacterium
GTGCCCGCGCCTTTGTTCAGGGTCCCGGTATGCTTCAGGGTCGTGTTCGCGCCGAGATCGATGGTCGCCAGCGGATAACCCGGGGGTGAATAGTCCGAGCCGATGCGGAACTCCCCGTTCGTCGCGGTGGAGGCAATCACGTTGATCCGGCCCGTGAAGGCGGACCAATCCGTGAACAAGGTCGTGCGGAACCACGGGATGCGGAAATTCAGCGTGCCGCCTCCGGTCAGCGTGCCATACAGGTCGCAGCGGTCGTCCGCGTTGAGGGTTCCGGTTTGCCCGGCAGGCACCACGAGCTGATAGGTCGCGCCATTGTAGCTGCTGTTGTTGCGGAACATGTTCAGCGTTCCCCCGAGGAAAGTGACCGGCCCGCTTCCCAGCGCGCCCGCGTTGGCGGTATCGTTCGCGAGTTGGATCACGCTGCCCGTGCCGATGCTGGTGCCGCCGGTGTGGGTGTTCGCGGAGTCCAAGGTGAGCGTGCCGGCGCCGGTTTTCACCAGCGAGGCGTTGCCACCGATGCCACCGCCACCGCTGAAGCTGTAGGGTCGCGCCGCGCTGTTGGAAACGTTCACCACCCGTGGTTCGAGGGTGCCCGCGAGCACGACATTACCGACCGCGGAGGTATCGTCGAAGGTCACGGCATCCAGGTTGTAGAAGGTCGCGGTCGGACCGCCGGAGAAATTCCCCGTGGTCGCGAGATCCCACGCACCGCCGCCATTCGTCCCCGTCCACACCAGCGAGGCGGCGGGCGTGCCGCTCACCGTGAGATTCACATAAGCGGGAGACACTCCATTTGACTGCCGGCTCAGCCCGAAGGTCTGCCGCGTGGATGCCGGGACGCCCGTCAGGTTCATTGTCAGGCCGGTGGAACTTTGCATCGCCCCACCATCGATCAAGGGATACACGCCGGTGGCCAGCGTGCCGTCCACCATCCGCACGTTGAAGTTCACGGGGCTGGTCATCGTGAGTGTGCCCGCGGAAACGGTGATCTTGTCATTCGGCCCCGCCAGCGTGTTGCGGAGATCGAGATTCACATTCGAGCCACCCGAAAGGGTAAGGCCGGTCGATGCCGTCAGCGTTCCCCTTTGTCCGGCCGCCGCGCCGGGTGCGATGACACCTGTGGACGCAACCGTGACCAATCCGCCGAAGGTCCCGCCACCACCGAGGTTGGTGTTGGCGTTCACCGTCACCGCGGAAGCAGCGAGACTGCCATTCACCAGCAGCGTTCCCTGGTTGACGGTCGTCGTGCCGGTATGCGTGTTTGCTCCGGATAAATTCAAGATGCCGCCGCCCGTCTTGATGATGGAGGTTCCGCCGCCACCATCCGCCACCACACCGGCGAAAGTGGTATCCATATTCAGCGCGCCGATGCTGTAAGCGCTAGGCGTCGTCCCCGTCTGGGTGCCGCTCAACCGCGTGTTCGTGCCCGTGGCCTCCAACGAGCCGAGGTTGATGGTGATGCCGTTGCGGTTCATGAGCTGGGCGTTGTTGCTGCCCAGGTCCACCGCCACCGCGGTGCTGCCGAAGTTGTTGTTTGTCCCTCCGTTCAAGCGCACGCGCGTGCTGCCGTTGCCAAATCGAAGGCGCCCGCTGAAGCCCGTCCAGTTGCCACCGATGGTCCACAGGATGGCACCGCCGGAAAGCGTCACCGTCTGGCCCGCGCCGGTCCAGTTGCCACTCAGTTCGTGCTGGGTCGTCGGCGTGATGATCGTCGGTGCCTGGAAATCCACCGCTGCCGGGATTGCCGCGTTGGATGCCGGCGACAATGACAGCGCGCCGCCCACGCAGGTGATCTTCGCGCCACCCACGCCACCCACGGTGTTGATCGCCAGTGTCCCCTGCTCCAGCAAAACGCTGCCGAAGCTGTTCGCCGTGGTGTTGCTGATCGTGAGCTTGCCGCCGCCCCGCTTGGTCAACGCGTTCACCGAGGAAATGCTGCCGCTGCCGTTGAAACTGTAGTCCCCCGTGGCATTCACATCCACTGTCGTCGCCAGCACGGAGCCCGGGAGGTTTACCGCGGGCGCCGCCGCCCCGCCATCATTGAAGGTCGCGCGGTCGCCACCGCTGAAGGGGGTGGGAACCCCGGCTTTAAGCCAGTTGTTGGAAACGACATCCCAATCCGCCCCCGTGCCGCGCCAGCTGACATCGCCCGGCGCACCCGTGTTCGTCACGCAGATCGCGAGGCGTTGCACCCAGGTATCGCCATCCCCATCGGTCACGGTGAAGGTGAATCCACCGCGGCCCGCGCTGTTGTTAGCCGTGAAGTGCAGCAACTTTCCACCGGTGCCGCTTTGCGTTGCAGCGCCCCCGGTGACGGCGGAGATCGTGAACACCGGGTTGTTGCTGAATCCGGCGGTATATCTCGTGAGATCGATGTCCGGGCTGGTCGCGGTATTCTTCTGCAAAAGCAGGTGCGGCGAACTCTTGAAATGCAGGTATTCCTCCAGCCGCGTGTAGCTCGCGGGAAATCCCGCGGCGAAATACGTGGTCCCGCTCACCGGGGTGTTGTGGTCCTGCACGGCGGGGTTCCAGCCCAGCGCCGTCTCATACGCGTCCGGCATGCCGTCACGATCCGAGTCGATAGGTGGGGTCGAGGCGGTGAAGGTTCCGAAGCCGGCATTGCTCACCCCGGTTAGATCGCTCTCACGGGTGATGTGGTTCGCCGTCTGCGTCGTCACGTTCTGGATCAAGCGCGCGTCGACATCATCGCGCAAATTTCCCGTATAAGCGGCATCCGTCCGCAGGGCGCCGGAGTTGGAAACGATCTTCTTGTAGGCCAGCCTCGGTGATTCAACGGCCAGCACCGCGGAACCCGTGGCCGGGGACGCCAGTTTGTAATAATTTCCCGTCGGGTTTATCGTCGCGTCATACGCGCTGCCGCCCACGATGGAGTAGCCGCGGTCCGTCCCGTTCAGGGTGCCGTCGCCATCCCGGTCGTGCAGGTTGTTGTCCAGATAGACCGAGAAGTTCGGCACCCCGTTGCGGTCGAGGCTGGCCTTTTCCAACGGGGTGTTGCGGATGTTTCCCGGCGGGCAGATGAAATAGTTCCCCCGGACGTTGGACCTCCACGTCGCGGGCGTTTCCGAGTCGCCCATGATGAAGCCGATGTCCCAGTCGAAGGTCACATTGTTCGTCCACTCCAGCAGCCCTGCGGGGCGTGCCTTCGGATTGCGCGTGTGGTTGTGCGCCCACAGCGAGTGGTGGCAGGTCGCGTGGTTCTGGTCCCACAGGCCGCCGCAAGAATGCGACTCCAGCCCCCACGCGTTGAGCGCCCACTGCATGGTGATGTTCTCCGGCGGACTGTTGAACGAGGAAATGTTCTCGTCCGTGCTGAACGACATCGAGATGTGGTCGAGGATCGCGTTCTGACAACCCGAATCCAGGTCGATGCAATCGCCGCCCGAACCGTTCTTCCCGTGCCGGAACCGCAAGTGCCGGATCACGATGTCATCCCCGGAGATCCGCAG
The DNA here is from genome assembly GCA_964247045.1 of uncultured Verrucomicrobiales bacterium. Classification (GTDB taxonomy): domain Bacteria; phylum Verrucomicrobiota; class Verrucomicrobiia; order Verrucomicrobiales; family Akkermansiaceae; genus Luteolibacter. Next base: position 3,468 of record CAXTTX010000393.1, read on the forward strand.
CGTGCCGTCCTTCAGTAAAATCCCATCTCCCGGCGCGGTCTGTCCGGCGATGGTCAACTTGTTACCGGTGATCCGCGTCGCCACCCCGCCCGCGAGATGGATCTGGCCGCTCACCGCGAACACAATCGTCCGTCCCGCGGCCGGGATGGTTGTCAGCCCGTTGTAAAACGACCCCGCACCCGTCGAGTTCAGATTCGTCACGACATACACGTCGCCACCGCGTCCGCCGGTGGCGTGGGCGCCATAACCCTCTGCTCCGGGAAACGCCGGGACCTGCGCCGCCACCGTTCCGGTCGCGAGGACCACCGGCAGGATCATGCCCGCCAATCTGTTGGGTTTTTGAATCATCGCTCTTTTTGAAAATCATCCGTGCGGCCACTTGGCCCGTGCCTTGGCGACCGCTTCGCCCCAGTTGCCGTACCACGCGTAGCCGTCGCGCCGTTCCGCATCGATACTGGATAAAGCGTCTTTCTTGACCCCGTCCCGACCACAAAAAAACGGCAGGCCCGTCTCCAGATCATAAAACCGTGCCCACACCGGAGGCGCCGCGGCATCCTCCACCACCTTCTTGTCGCCATTCACCGTCTCAATCCGAATGCCATGGATCTTCACCTTCTCAAACCACGCCGCTCCGCCGTTCACCGCGCGGACCACCTCCGGCGAGGGATCCGTGACGCTCATCAGGAACTTCAGGATGCCACCGCTTTCCGATCCACTCAGCGACGGCAGCTCATAGGCCCTCGCCTTGGCCGGTGCGAACGTCACTTCATCATGTTGCGCGCACCACACCGTTGGCACGCCGCCGATCATGACCTGGCATTTCAAGATGCAGGCGATTCCCTTCTCCACCGCCGTCCCCGCCATCTTCCTGCGGCCCTCCTCCACAAACTTGTAATCATCGGAACCATTCACCTCCCTCAGGAGCTCCATCAAACGCACCATCGTCCCGTCATTGAAAGTGATGTGCGTTTGGTAACCCTTCGCCGGATCACACTGGGGCCATCCGCCGTTCGGATACTGCGCCTCCAAAACATGATCCATGCCCGCGAGGAAGGCATCGCGACAAGCCACATCCCGCGTCGCGCGGTACGCCGCCGCGAGATAACGCAGCTCATCCGTCGTCGCGCCGTTGTCGAAGGTTCCCGTGAGCTTCGCCCCATCGCCTTCATGGGCATCCTGCGTGCTGTCATGGTTCTTCGGCCAATCACCACGTGGCGTCTGCCACGAAAGGACCCTCGCGGTGATCGTCTTCCCTTCCCCGGAGCCGAACCACTCCGCCGGTTTGGCCAGGTAGTAGGCGGGCTTGGCCCCCGCGCAACCGCATGCCACCACCAGGAGGATGAAAGATCGCGGCATCATCATGGGTCGGTGCGGAAAGGAGCGGCGGGCAGCCGGAGATTGGCGGGATGAAGGCACTTGCCCAGGTCGCAGCCGTCCAGCGAACGGATCGCTTCCGCCATCACCTTGGCATTGAAGTCCGCACCCGCTGCACAGGTGTGGGTGTGATCGGTTCCCGCGAACAACAGCGCCGTCCCCTCTTCGCCCAGTGACTCATAGCGTTCTGCCAACAAACGGTTAAAATCAATGAACGGCACGTGCTCTTGCACCGCCGCCTGCTTCGCCCATAGCGGGTAGCTCTCCGCCTTGGTCTCCAGCTTGCCATCCTTCCAGATGTTCCGCGGGATCAGCGAGGCGATGATCGGAAACGCGCCCTTCTCCTTTGCCTCGCGGGCGTATTTGCGGAGATACCACCCGTAGGTTTGCACCGTTTCCTTCCCGCCATCGGTCTTGCGGACGATCTCCTCGCTCTCCTCGCCATTGCCCTTCAGCGATGCCCGGCAGCGGTCGTCGTTCAGCGGACCGCCATCGTTGTGACCGAACTGCATCAGCACATAGT
>CAXTTX010000394.1:0-5319 GCA_964247045.1 uncultured Verrucomicrobiales bacterium
CATCCACCATCGCGATACCGGTCGCTTCGTCGGTGAACTTGCCGGCCAGACAGATCACGTTGGCATCGTTGTGGTGGCGGATCGTTTCCGCCTCTTCCACCGTGCGGACATTCGCCGCCCGCACGTGCCGGTGGCGGTTCGCCGCGATGCTCATCCCCACGCCCGAGGTGCAGGCCAGGATTCCGAAATCGTAGGTCCCATCCGCCACATTACGGGCCACCAGATTCGCGTAATCCGCATAGTCCACCGACTCATGCCCTTGAGTACCAAAGTCCACGACCTCGTGGCCGACCTTTTTCAGGTGCTCCACAACGGCGTTTTTCAGATCGACGGCACCGTGATCGGCACCGATGGCAATACGGAAGGTAGGATGGCTCATGGGCGGGCGGGATTGAAAGGCGGGAAGCCGGTCTTGCAAATCGCAAATTTCGGGATTTGGCACCCCGTGGTGCGGTTGGTGAATATCGATAGAGGCGAGCCGGAGGAAAATCAAGAGAAACGCATCGTTATATCTTGATATGTTGATCTGTTGATGGAGGGGCGCTTACGGTCTCTGTTGACAAATGTTGCGTTATAACTATCGTTATCCCATGCCCATCGAAGCCAAGGTCCGCAAAATTGGAAACTCCCTCGGAATCGTCCTTTCCAAGGAGGCTCTTCAGGCATTGAAGGTCGGTGAGGGCGATACCCTCTATTTGACCGAAGCTCCCAATGATTCATTGAATGTGACACCGGAGCACCCCGGCTTTGAGGAAAAGATGCGCATCGCTGAGAGCCTCATGAACCGTTATCGGAACGCTTTCCGTGAACTTGCGAAATGATCGAGCCTACTTGGGTAGACAAAGCGGACTGCCTCGCTTTCCATGGCGGCTTGATGTCTCGGTTTGGCGGCCGAAATGGTTTGCGGGATGAGGGGCTGCTCGACTCCGCGCTCGGCCGCCCCCAACATCGCTTCCACGATGAAGCTCCCAGCCACTTCGATCTGGCTGCGAGCTACGCACACGGGATTGTTAAAAATCACCCCTTTGTTGATGGAAACAAACGATCTGGTCTAATGGCTGCCGCTTTGTTTCTGGAGTCGAATGGCTGGTTATTTCACCCTCCGGAAGAAGAAGCAGTCCTCCACACTTTGGCATTGGCGGCAGGCGAATTGGACGCGGATGCCTATTCCAAATGGCTCGAGCGCTCTTGTTCCCCGGTTGGCCCGCCACTCGAAGATTGACTCCAATACTCCGGATCGGTTAATGACCGGATTGCAGAAGGGGAGAAGTGGACGGTTGCAAACGGAAACCTCCGCGGGTTCCGGGGCCGGTTTTTCTCCTTCCTGAAAAAACCCTCCCCATGAAAACTCCGTCCCTCGCCTTGCGCCGAGCGGGAGCGATCCGCCGTGGATTGCTGCTTTTCCCGCTCCTTGGCCAAACCTTGTGGTGCCCGCTTCGTGCCGACATCCCCGCACAGCCGCCGCTCCTGGAGTTCACCTCCGGCCTACCCGGGAAACAGGTCCGCCTGAGCTGGCCGTCCTCCCAAGGCGTCCGCTACCGCATTGAGAAATCCACCACCTTGGTGAATGGCGGCACCGGCGGCTGGACCCAGGTCGCCTTGGTCGAGGCTACCGGCACCGCTTCCGAGTGGATCGATCCCGAGGCCACCGTGACCAAGGCCTTCTATCGCGTCTCTTTGTCACCCTACGACGTCACCAAGCTCGATCCACCGCTGCTTTCCTCCACCGGCGGCACCATCTTCATCTACGGGCAAGGTTTCCGGGAGGGCAGCGTGGCAGTGATCGGCCGCGATCTCTCGGCCGAGCCTCTCAGAATCGCCCTCCACCTGGTTTCACCCGGCGTCTGGAGCATCACCTTCGATGGCTCGTTCACGCCGGGCGAGGGCATGGTCTTGCTGGGAATCGAGGACGCGGCGGGAACCTCGCTCATCAATCTCAACCAACCCATCACGGTGACGGAAACCAGCTTCGCCGATGACGCGCCGCCAGTCCTGCCGCCGGTCGCGAAGACCTGGCAACCGGGCAAACCCGTGTATGGCAATATCACCTTTGCCACCGATCCGGGTCCTTTTGATCCCGAGGAGCAGAGCGTCGTATCGAATCCACTCTACCAGGGTTCCGGGCATGCGGGTAACAATCCGCTTCACAAGGGCAATGACCGGATCGCGTCGTCCCCCACGGGGCGTCCCGGCGAGGTCACTTTCGAAACCTGCGATCTGGTCGTGGCAACACCCGCCGGCCCGGACCTGGCCTGGCTCCAGACCTACCGCTCCGCACCGCCGGTTTCCACGGGTGGCAGCGGGACCGCGGGATCCCATTGGGAAGCCTGCTATCGCATTTCCATCCAGATGGTCCCGGGCAACGGCAGCGTGCTGGGTGACCGGATCCTGCTCTTCGGGGGCAATGGCACGCACGACACCTTGTACGCCCAAACGGATGGGTCTTTCCAAGGGGATGGGATGTATCGCAAGGGCAGCTACTCGGCCGGCAAGTTCATCCTCGGGTTTGCCGATGGTGGCTCGCTCGTCTTCCATGGCTTCGACCGCTCGCCGCTCCAGGGAAAACTGGAGGAGATCCGCGACCGCAATGGCATCGCGGTCACCTGCACCTACAATGGCGCGGGGGTCCTGCAATCCCTGTCCAGCCAGTTCGGCCAGAGCATCACCTGCGCCTATGATTCCGCGGGACGGCTCTCGACTCTAACCGACCACACCGGCCGTTTCGTCACCTATGCCTACTATCAGAATGGCGAGCCGGGTGGAGAACCCGGCGATTTGAAATCCATCTCCCCGCCGCAGGAGGCCGGCCAACCGCCGGTGTGTGGCCCGCTGTCCTTCACCTACACGACAGGCAGTCCGGATCCGAACCTCAATGGGAACCTGCTGACCGTCACCGATGGCGCCGGCCGCACGCTGGAAAATTTCACATGGTCCCCGCAGACCGATCCCCATGCGATCAACTACGACACCTGTGCCTCCACCAGCCGCAACAAGACCGGGCACGTGACGCTCAACCGCCGCGAGATCGTCCCGCCGACCCCCACCTCGCCGGGTGGCTATGACGTTTACATCGTGGATGAAATCGGCCGGGTATGCGTGGAGGGCTATGACCGCAGTCACCGCCTGACACTCGGCACTTCCTTCACGGGCTTTTCCACACCCGGTGTGCCGGTGACATCCACATCCAATCTCCCCACGGGCAAACTGCGCTCCACGGATCCGGACTCCTTCATCACCACCTTCGAATACAACGCCGATTCCGCCTGCACGAAGACGACCTATCCGGACGGCAGCCAGGAAATCACCACCTATGACCGGGACTTCCGCAAGAACTGCCCCGTTCTGGAACGCGGAAACGCCCGCGTCATGACGCTGCGCACTCCCACGGGAGCAACCCGCACCGTGACCTGCGAATATCTTCCCGGCTTTGGCACCTTGGAAAGCCAGCGCGCGGGACCGATCAAGGGAGCTGTCATCAAGGGTGGACAAAACCCCCACCGCGTTTCCAATGGCGGCATCACCGCCATGGACGATTGGGAATCTCCGGCGTCGATCACCTACATCGGCACCTGCGACGCCGAAGAGTATGTGGGACCCTGTGACGCCGGCTTGCTCGGAGCGGGTGCTATCGGGGGAATCACCGGGGGAGCTGTCGCGGGCAGGGCGGGGATTTTCAACGACACCGGGAGCCAGGGCGAGACCTTCCAGACCAGGGGACGGTGGATCCGCGACACCTCGATACCGCCAACGCCCGTCCTGCGGATGGTGACCGCCCACGGCCAGGCTTGCACCTGGACCTACGATGCCCATGGTAATTGCACCGGTGCAGCCGGCCCGGTGGCAGGGAGCGGCTCGAGCTTCGGATACAACACTCTCGGCCAGTGCACGAGTGCCGCGGTTCTGGATGGGGCGAACCCTTCCTTCCGCACCGAGTTCGTTTATGACCCGGCCAGCGCCTTTCTTTCCCACGAGATCCGCGACAAGTCCACCGGCGGCACCGGCCTCCAGCTCACCACCCAATACGACCGTGACGCGCTGGGACGCGTCTCGCGCGTGACTGATCCCGCGGGCAATGACTGGCTGTTAGGCTGCAACGCGCTCGACCAGTGCATCCAGATCCGTGGCCCGCAGATGCCCAATCGGATCTCGATGAACGTGACCATCGATGCCGGTGGCCGTGTCGCCCGCTGCGACCTGGACCATCTTTCCTACGACGGAACGCCTGTGGCTTCCAACCCCGCCTATTCGACCTTCTATGTCTATGATGACCACGCGGCACTCAGCCGGATTGCCGTGGAGGAGCGGCCCGTCGATGGCAGTGGCCTGCTGGTGCCGGACACGCTCGGCATCGAAAACTTCGCGGTGGAGGACTTTACCCGTGACGATGCCGGCCAGATCATCCGCGTGAGCACCCCCGCCGCCTGCCGCGGACAAGCCGTGGATCTGGCCTGCGATTCGTCATACGATGAGCGCGGCCTGCTATACCGCAGCGTGGACGGCGGAGCGGGAAGTCCCGCCGCCGTCACCACCCAGTACGACTATGACACCTGTGGCGCGCTGACCCGTTGCGCGAACCTGGTCTCCAGCGGGGTTTCTCCGCAGGTCACTCTCACTTACGACGGCTTCCATCGCTATACCGGCGGCATGGACCCCATGGGCAACGAGACTGTTTGTGTTTATGACAACCAGGGCCTCATGACTTGCTCGGTCCTCGGCCAGTTGAATGATGTCGCCGGTTCTGCCGGAAACATCCTGCTGTCCAGCTTCCAAACGAATCCTCTTTACGAAAAAAGCGGCGTGCGGCTCCTGGCCCATGAAGCGGCACACACCGTGCAACAAAAAGTGCGGGCGGATAAAGACAAGATTGCCCCGCGTCTCGTCGCCGCTGCCCTGCTGGGCTCTGGCAGGGTCCGCGCCGACAAGGACAAGATCGCGCCGCGTCTGGTGGCCGCCGCCCTCCTGGGCTCTGGCAAAGTCCGCGCCGACAAGGACAAGATTGCCCCGCGCCTCGTGGCCGCGGCCCTCCTTGGGTCCGGCAGGTTTGCCAGCCAGCCCGCTTTCTTCTGCGTGGAAACCGAGGATGCCATCACCACGGAACAACGCTTCACACCCGGCGCCGCCGGACAACCGGTCATCGACACCACGGTCGTCGATTGTTCCCCATCCGGACTGGTCAGGAATGTCTCGCTCAATGGCGACCTCTTGCTCACCTGCGGCTATGATACCGCCGGCCGGACGATCACCTGCCACGAGGGTTATAGTAGTTCCACCTGTACGCTCGATTCCCGCGGCAATGTGATCTCGCTGGTCCGCACCGAT
>CAXTTX010000395.1:0-5309 GCA_964247045.1 uncultured Verrucomicrobiales bacterium
GCAGCAGGGCTGCCGCAGTCCAAGGGCTTCGCCAACGGATGCATTCCGTCCGGTTGTGATGGCTTCTGATATGACAGGGTCCTCCAACACCCCGCACCCTGCATTGGGCATCGACTACGGCGATGCCCGCATCGGCATCGCCGCGACGGATGACTTCGGCATCCTCGCGCATCCCGTCGAGACCATCGACCAAGCCAAGGGCAATCCCGTCGAACGCATTGCCCGTTTGGTCGAACTCCGTGGCATCAAGACCCTCGTCGTCGGCCTCCCCATCCGCATGGACGGCACGGAGGGCACCTCCGCCGCGAAAGTCCGCGCCTTCGCCGCAGGCTTGGCGGAACGGATTCCAACCATTCCTCTCGTCTTTACTGACGAAACCCTGTCGACATCCTCCGCCTCAGCCAAACTTCGTGAGGCGGGACGCAACGCGAAAAAACAAAAGACCGTCATCGATCAGGCCGCCGCGGTGGAAATTCTGAATAGCTGGATGGGAGGGGATTCGGTCTAACGGAATCATGCGCCTGAAACTCACCATCGCCTATGACGGCCGCCCCTACAGCGGCTGGCAATCCCAGGTGGCTGGAAACACCGTCCAGGATCTCATCAATGCCGCGCTGGAAGCGGTGGCCAAGCAGCCGCTTGCCATCCATGGTTCCGGCCGCACGGACACCGGGGTCCACGCGCTCGCACAGGTCGGCCACTTTGACGCGCCTGCGGACACGACGATGAACCCCTTCAACTGGGTGCCCGCGCTGAACACCAAGCTGCCCGCCACCATCCGCATCATGGCCTGCGAGGAAGTGGCCCCGGATTTCCACAGCCGCTTTTCCGCCATCGGGAAAATCTATCAATATGACCTCTGCACGGATCCCGTGCTGCCTCCGCTCAAGGCGGGCCTCGCCTGGCATGTTCCACGGCTGCTGGATGCGGATGCCTTGCGCGAGGCGCTGGCGCTCTACCTTGGCAGGCACGACTTCCACGGCTTCGCCGCCTATCGCGGCAACGAGGGGCCGGAAGTCGATTGGTTCCGCACCATTCACCGCGCGGATCTGACGACCTTGGAGGATGGCTACCGCATCACCTTCGCGGGGGACGGGTTCCTTTACAAAATGGTGCGTCTGCTGGTCGGGGGCGCCCTGCATGCCGCCCAGGGGAAGATCCGCCTCGACGATTTCGCCGGCTATCTGGACCAGCCTCCCGGCCTCCCGCGCGGGAAATCGCCGCTGTGTGCGCCGGCAGATGGGCTTTATCTGAAAGAGGTCCTTTATTCCCCTTGAGGTCTCCTCGGAGCCCATTCACGCGGGGCTTGCGAACCTGCCAAAAATCAGCTGCCTTGGGCGGTGGCGATGATCACGTTTAATATCGTTCCTTGTCTGGAGACCGGTGGATTTGTCGCCCGATGGGATGACCCGTCGGGCGGAGGGATTACGACCCAAGGCGACACGATCACGGAACTTGAGGCGATGGTCCGGGATGCCGTTCTAGGGTATTTCGAAGACCCCTTGAAAACGCCCAGGGTCCGGCTTCATTTCGTGGAAGACCCCGAAGTGGCCGTTGCATAAAGCTACCGAGGGACGTTTCGGGAAACGATGCCGTCAAAGCGCTCCTCCGGCGCGGCTTCACGGATGTGCGCCAAACCGGCTCGCACCGTGTTCTTCGTTCCGGTTCGCGGACGGTGGTTGTCCCCATGCTGCACAAGCCGATCAAGCCAGGCACCCTCAAAGGCTTGATCGAGCAATCCGGGCTCTCAATTGAGGAATTCGTGGCGTTGCTTTGAGCCGCCTTCCGTCGGGAAGCGGCCGACTTCCCGAAATTCCAGAAATTCAACATTTCTTAAATAATTCTTCCCTTCTAACGGCCGGAATGTTTCACTTCCCCCGTTGGCCCGGTCTCCTCAGGAGGCCGTCATCTCCCCCGGTGAACACGCTGACGCCCCTTGTTGCCCTGCCTTTGAATCCCAGAGCCGGACCAACCCGATGACGACGCGCACCCCCACTTCCCTCCCTTGGCATCTTTTTTTCGCCCTGACCGTCGTCGTGGCGGCGATTCTCGTGGCGAAACTGCAAATGGTCACCCGGGTCCTCGACTCCACTTACCGCTATGACTGCACGGTGAAAGCGATCGATGCGGGCACCTTTGCCCAGCTCAAGGTAGTGGGTATCAACGGGCCTTCCATCACTCCCAAGGAGCTGTTGAAACAAAGCTTCGCCTTCGCGCCGACGCCGGAGGGCAACCTGCGCCTCGCCGGCATTGCTTATCAGCCGCGCGAGTTCGGCATCGCGGTGGAGGGCTACAGCGCGCGCACCTTCACCGTCACCCCGGACACCCGGGGCGAGATCGAGGTGCTGATGACCCGGCTCCCCGTTCCCGTCGTGGCCGCGAAGTGACCCCTGCGGGGTCGTGTGACGAAACCGACACCGGATGCGTGCCGCAATTTTCCGCGGGATATGCTGATTTCCGCTGGAAGCGAGAATCCAGGCACTCATGAAAATCGACATCGTTACGGACACTTTTGCCCCGGATGTGAATGGCGTGGCCATGACTTTGGGACGGCTGGTGGAGGGCTTGAAGGCCCGCGGCCACCGCGTCCATGTCATCCACACCGGCGAGACGGCGGCGGCGGGGGAAACCTGCCTCGCCGCGGTGCCCTTGCCGGGCTACCGGGAAGTCCGCGTCGGCCTGCCGGAGCCCTTCAAGCTCCGCGCCCGCTGGTTGAAAAAACGCCCGGACGCGATCTACGTCGCCACCGAGAGCCCGCTCGGAAAATCCGCCCTCAAGGCGGCCAATGCCCTCGGCATCCCGGCGGCCAGTGGCTTCCATACGAATTTCCACCAGTACATGAGCCAGTACCGGATGGGCGGGCTCCAGCCGATGGCCATGGCCTACCTCCGCCGCTTCCACCAGCGCGCGAGCTGCACGCTCGCTCCTTCCCGCGACGTGGTGGACCGCCTGCTGGCGGACGGTTTCAGCAATGTCCATCTGTTGGGCCGCGGCGTGGACACGGAACTCTATCATCCGGAGAAACGCTGTGAGAGCCTTCGCGCGGAATGGGGTGCCCGGCCCGGTGCCCCGGTGGCGATGATGGTCGGACGCATCGCGGCGGAAAAGAATTTCGACCTCGCGATGGCCACCTTCACCCGCCTGCGGGAAGCCGTGCCGGACGTGCAATGCGTGGTCGTGGGCGATGGTCCGCTGCGCGAGAAATTGGCGGAAAAGCATCCCTGGATTCATTTCACCGGCATCAAGCTCGGCGGGGAACTCGCCGCCCATTATGCTTCCGCCGACGTCCTGATCTTCCCCAGCGAAACGGAGACTTTTGGCAATGTCCTGCTGGAAGGCATGGCCAGCGGCTTGGCAACCGTCGCCTACGACTACGCCGCCGCCGGCCTCCACGTGCTCCACGGTGCGAACGGCCTGAAATGCGCCAAAGGCGACGCGGAGGATTTCATCCGGCTGGCGGTTGCCGCGCTCTCGCACCGGCCGGAAGACGACCTGCGCCGGAACGCGCGCGCGGATGCGGAGCAGCTCGGCTGGGACGCCGTCATCGGCGGCTTTGAATCGCGCCTCGCCACCATCGCAGGGATCGATGCGGAGGAACCCGCGCCACCCAAGCTGTCGAAGCGCCCCAAGTACGACTGCAAGACCGTCATTCTATCGGATATCCACCTGGGCAGCGCCGATAGCAAGGCGGACGAGGTCGTGGAATTCCTCAAGCACCTGCGCTGTGACAAGCTCGTCCTCAACGGCGACATCATCGACGGCTGGGCGCTCCGCCGCGGTGGCAAATGGAGTTCCCGCCACAGCCGCGTGATCCGCAAGATCCTCAAGATGACCGAAAAGGACGGCACCGAGGTCATCTACCTCCGTGGCAACCATGACGAGATCCTGGACCGGTTCCTGCCGCTCGCCTTTGGAAAAATCAAATTCACCAAGGAGCACATCCACACCACGCAAAAGGGCAAGCGTTACCTCGTCGTCCATGGCGATGGCTTCGACAGCGTCTCCACGAACCACCGCTGGATTGCTTCGCTCGGGGCCGTCGGCTACGACTTCCTGCTGCGGGTGAACCGCATCTACAACCTCTGGCGCTCGTGGCGCGGTTATGAGTATTTCTCCTTGAGCAAGCGCGTGAAGGCGAAGGTGAAGTCCGCCGTCAGCTTCATCGACCGTTATGAGGAACTGCTCCAGGACCTCGCCCGCCACCGCCAGTGCGATGGTATCATCTGCGGCCACATCCACACCCCCGAGGACAAGCGGGTGGGGGAGATCCATTATCTCAACTCCGGCGACTGGGTGGAAAGCCTCACCGGCATTATCGAGCACCACGACGGCAGGATGGAACTCGTGCACTACGAGTCGTTCATCAAGTCGCTCACGGGCGGGGTGGAAACGCGGGTGGGGAAGGATGAGGAAGAGGCGGCGTTGGTATTGTGAGAAGAATGTTCAAGGGCCAACGGCCCGTCTATATACCAGCCCGGTCGAAGGCCCGGGTATCGTTTTGACAGGATATTGAGGGCTGAAAGCCCGGCCACATGCAGGGAAAGCCGCGCCAATCTAGCGCACCACGATTTCATGAACCCTTCATCAGGGTTTCACCGGCGGGGACCAAGGTCTCCCCATGAAGATTTCCACATGGCCGCTTTTTCTAACCATCCTGGCCTCCTCCCATGCCACCGCAGAACAGCCGGGACTCGAGAACGCGGAAGTTAGGATTCCCTATGCGGAACTGAAGGCCCTGCTGAAGGACAAGGAGAAACCGGTCCTCAAGACCGGTCCGTCATCCGCGTTGCTCGCGGCGAGGTTCCTGCTGTCGATCGATGGTGAGAGGCCGGTCATCGATGCCACCTTCCGCGGCGCGAGCTTCGCCGACGGCTTGGAGATCATCCCGCTGGTCGGGGGATCGGTCGGCGTGGAAAGCATGCAGCCCGCCGATGCCCGCGTTTTGATCCAGGGTGAGACGCTCTGCATGGCGCAGGAGGGGAAGGGGACCCAGGCGCTGGAGATGAAACTGGTTCCCGCCCTTGGAGCGAGGGAGTTCAATCTGGTCGTGCCGGCGTGTCCGGCCTCCGTTTTTGAAACCGGCAAGCTGGGTGACAACCGTTCCGTCGCGTTGAAAATCGGCGGCAAGGAGGAGATTCTCGAATCAAACGCCCGGGTCCCTTTGCCGCTGGCGGCTGGAACCGTCGGGGTGCGCCTTCTTGGGGGTGAGGAAACCCGCGAGGCGCTGCGGCCTCCCGAACCCTCCTCCTGGACATGGCAACACCAGGCCCTGGTGATCCCGGCGGACGGCGACGCGGCGTTCCATCTGC
>CAXTTX010000396.1:0-5292 GCA_964247045.1 uncultured Verrucomicrobiales bacterium
GGTATTGGTCGTCGCGCTGGTGAAAATTATCCTGTGATTTGATTGTTCCGATTTGGTCAATTGTTATTCTTTTTTCAAAACTTCCAGAGATTCGGCCTGCCCGGTCCATTTCGTTGTAATCCTTCTCCAATCAATTGAATTCACCCCACTGATCCCATGAAACGCCGATTTTTGATTTTCATATTCCCGGTGATTGGACTCGCTGCAATTGGCTGGTCTTCTTTAAAAGTTGCAGCTTCTCCTGAAACGTCCGCTTCTTCCGAGGCTTCATCGGGAGATGGTGATGTTCAACAGATTCGGGAGGTGCAGGTGGAAATCAGCAAGGAAGTGGGAATGGCGGCGCCACTGGATGAGGAACTCATCGATGGCGTCGATCCGGTCGTGGAACAGTGGGAAAGTGGCTACATCATTCCAGCTACCTTACAAGAGGTGAAGGCTGCTCTCGCCGCCGCGGCAGCCACGCCGGATCGTGAAGACGATATACAGGCGCTGATTCTCAAACATCGTGGATCATATCGCTTTTTCTTGGGAGGGAATCCAGAAAATGGCCAGCCAACGACGCCCGATAACTGAAATCACTCCAAATCTTTAAAATATGAAAAGACCAGTCACATTGAAAAAGGCGGCCGCTGCCGGAGGCATTCTACTTGCGACGTTGGCACTCGTCGCATGGAGTCCCACGGCGGGCGAAGACGTGATCATTTTTGGCAACAGTCCGGGAGTAACTCTCGGAGCGACTTCCACGGCGAACAGCATCAATGGGGCTGGCCAGCCTACCTATTTGAAAGGAGTCGTGGTGGGGACGGGCAACGAGGTGGGTTCAGGGGGGACGAGTTCAACTCCGGGAACCGGCTACGCGGCGGTCATAGGAAACTCCAACCTCGTTAGTGGAAATGCATCCGTTGTTGTTGGCAGCTTGAACGAAGCCGCCGACGGCGCGCCGACGGTCAGCGAGTGTGTGAGGTATTCGGCGATCTTCGGTTATCACAATATCGTTCCCCAGAACGGCGCCCAGCTTTTGATTGGGGGAAAGGAAAATACCGTCAATGGCAATTCCTCCTTCGTCGCAGGGTCGGGAAATACCATTGATGGCTCCACCGTTGGCGCGGTATCCTACTATTCCGGCGTCATTGGAGACTCAAACCAGATTGTTTCGTCCACGGGTGGTTGGGCTGTCGGTTCCAATAACACGGTTTCTGCTGTCAGAGGTGTTGCGGTTGGCTATCAGAATGAGGCCCTGAATACCCGTTCAATCGCCTTGGGAACCGGGACTCAGGCAGGCAATGTCGATAGCAGCGCGTTGGGACGATACAATACCCCTATGAATTCAGATGACGTTCTGGTCGTGGGCACGGGAACCAGCGGAACGGTCCGTAGCACGGGGCTGCGTGTCACGTCCGATGGTGGTGTAATCCTGGGCCGTGCCCAAGGAGACATCTCGATGGGCGACTACGCCAACTGATAGAAGCCCCGCTCCGGAATAATCCCGCCGCCTTTGGGTTCCCGACACCGCTCCCGCAAGAGTGGGTGGGAGAGCCGTACCTTTTTTGTGTCCGATTGCAAAATCCACCTTCCTTCCCAACCTCCATGAAAGCCCGATTCCCGCTTCTTTGTGCAATCATCCCGGCCTGTCTGGTTTCCCCAGCGTGGGGAATCGATCCCGGCTGGTGGTCCGACCGCGGCGTCACCAATTCTTCGGCCACCAGCCATCTTTCCCCCGCAACGGTGGGTCAGGCGAAGCACATGGTGGCGAAGGCCTTGCTGGAGTTGCAGTCGCGGCTAACAGCGCCGCAATATGCGGCGCTGGAGGATGCCGTGGGTGATGTGGTGGACTTGACCCTTCCCACGACGACGCCGGAGTTTGATAAGCAGCGGGCGGTGCTGGTGACCGGAGAGCTTAAGGCTCTGGCGAAGCCGTTTTATGACCAACTGCGCGGGATCAATGCGGCGTGGGTGGATTCGCAGATGAATTTGCACGGCATACGCCAGCTTGAACCGGGAACTTTTACTTTCAGCCCATATCCCTGGTCGGCAGCGACCACGGACGACGCGCACAAGGCGGTGGCAAGCGTGGGACAGTTGAAAGCGGTTTTCTCGCTTTCCTTTGAAATTTGGGGCACCGCCGCTGACGACACGGACAGCGACGGGGTGGATGATGGCACGGAGGCGGACCATGGCACCAGTCCCTACCTGACGGACTCGGATGGCGACGGAGTGGATGACGGCGTGGACGCCTATCCGCTTGATCCGACGAGACAGACCCTGCCTTCCGCCACGCCCGGAGACACCACGAAACCGGTCGTCGCTCTGGTGGCTCCGGCTAATGCGGTGCAATTGGCCGGTCCCTGAAGAAACGATCACGGCCAGCTTTTCAAATCCTCATCCAATCTCATTCCGATTTTCCCATGACTCCGAAATCACGTGTTCTCCTTCCGGCTTGTGTCGGTGCCGCGGCACTCGCGGCTGGCGTTTGCTGGTTCAGCTTCAAAAAGCCGGACGATGCAGCTTCCGGTCGAAGCCCGGTGCCAGCGGCGAATTCCGTCGGAAAGGTGGGCAAGCCGGCGTCCATACCCGCCTCCGGGGCATCCAAACCGGGCTCGCCACCTTCCAACCCTGCGAAGGGCTCGCCATCGGCACGACCTTCAGCCCGCACGCGGGCGGCCGGCACGCCCGCAGCGATCAGCAACTCGCGCACGGCGCTGGCCAAGCCATGTGACAAGACGATCCTGACCCATCTGGATCTATCGAGGCCGCCGACTGAAAAGGAGTTGATCGCGGTGGGAAACCTGGGTGAGGCGCTGACGCCCACCAAACCGGCGGATGTCCCGGAGGGAGCCGACGCGAGAACGCGGGCGAGCGTGGAGGCGGACAATCTATCCTTCGGCCATGCGATCCAGGCGTGGAACGAGCACCGGTATGTGGAGGCCTACAAATTGTTCGAGGAGCACATGAAGGTCTTTCCAGACAGCCCTTGGTTCGCGGAAAGCCAGTTGCACCTCGGCTGCTTCTGCCAATACAACGGCCGGCTCACGGAATCGGCGGAGTGGTTCGACGCGATTCTCACCACCACGGAGGCCAAGTCCGAGATGTATCACAAGGCGAAGCTGCGCCGCTCCATCCTTCATCTCGACCAAGGCAACCTGGTGGCGTCCTCGCAAGGGTTCGCCGAGATGAAAAAGGACGATCCGGATCCGGCCCACCAGACTTACGCGTCCTATTGGATCCGGGAGATCGCGATGCTCCGCGGGCAGGAAACCGCCTTGCGGGACTGCGGCCAGAAAGCGCTTGCGAAGGTGGCGGAGATCAAGGGCCATGAAACCGTGGCGCGGCAGTTGAAAGACCTTCCCTCCGCCGGTCCGCACGGTTTCACCGCCGCGGAGTTGCACACCACGGCCATGCTGCACGGGCTGGAATCCAAGCCCGTCCGCGCGGAGACGGCGCTTGGCGAACTGCCTGTTCCCTTCGTCGCCCATTACAAGGACCGGCACTACGTGACCGTCCGTGAGGTTTCCGGAGAATCGGTGCGTTTGTTCGACTCGCGGTCCGGCGAGTCGGAGATGCCGCTGGCCTCATTCATGAAGGAGTGGTCCGGCTTCGCGCTGGTGTTCCAGGAGCCACCCGCGACGGCCGCGGTCTTTCCCGCCAACGATCTGGACCACATCGTCGGCGGCTGCTGCGGCCACCCCCGCAGCCCGTCCGATCTCGGAGACGATGATGGCTGTGACAAAAACTGCGGCCTGCCGGGCTGGAGCGTGAATCCGGTGAACTACAACTTCCGGGTGAGTGACACGCCGATGTGGTGGGACGCGCCTGCCGGTCCTCCGGTGATGATGTCGCTGCTTTTCAACAGCCTCGATTCGCTGACCAACTACGAGCCTTTTGGCGAGAAATGGTCCTTCGAATACGCGTCCTATCTATTGGTGACGCCCGGCACGCAGGTCCAGGTGCGGCAGGGCAACGGTAGGCTGGAGACTTTCACCGGCAATGCGGGAGCGGGCGGCGTGACTTTCACCCCGCCAGCCGGGGACTACCGCTCCCTGGAGGAGACCACGAGCCACCAGTTCAAGCTGACGAAACAAGACGGGTCGATCTACCGTTATGGAGTGCCGAGTGCCTGGGACGACCCTGCCGGCCCCAGCTACACACCACCACCGCCCGGTTATGTGCCGCCTCCGATCTCCTCGAGCGTTCCCTTGCTCCTCTCCATCGAGGACAGACACGGCAACAAGCTGAGCATCCACCACAATGCCCAAGGGGCGGTGGTGGCCGTGAGCCACAGCATGCTGCCCGCCATTTCCGGGACGACCCGGTTCTGGCGATTGATTTATGGCAGCGTCAGCGGGCATGACCGGGTGATCCGGATCGACGATCCCTTCGGCCGCGAAGCGGACTTTTCCTATGACAGCAACGGCAACCTGACCGGACAAACCGACATGGGAGGCCTAGCCTACAGCTATGGTTATACGAGTTCCGGGGAGCACTTCGTCAATTCCATCACGACGCCGAAAGGAACCACGGACATCAACACGGAACCGGCGGATGGGATTGGCCTTAGCATTTCCGATATTCCTCAGGCCCAGCAGGATCTGGGCTACCGCCTCGGTTATCCGCCGATTGGATTCACGCCGATGTGGGAGAATTACCGGATCCGTATCACGGCCCCGCTCTCGCACCCATCCGAGGACCCGCTCTCGCGTACCTCGGAGTATCACTTCGACGCTGCCGTGAACAATGGGGCTACCTCGCGGGGCTATTACCGGGACCCCGTGCAGTTGCAGATGAACGTCGACCCCGAGGACGGATACTGCACATGGTATACATATGAGCTTCTGGATGGCAAAGGGAAGCTGGACAGCGTTATAGTGGCGGGTGCAGGAGGAATCTTCAGTGGTAAAAATGTGCGGGATGACAGCTACTACACTCCTTCGTCACCTTCTTCCACTTATGCAAGGCTGAAGCACCGACAGGGATCCGATGGAGAAACCACCGCCTGGTTCTACAACGACAAGGGACGCGTGACAGCCATCATGCTGCCGAAGGCGAGCAACAAGACGACCTACGATTCCAACTCTCCCTACCACATTGGCATCAACTACCTTTCGAATGGCGCGGACGTTGATACGGTGAAGCGCTATCTCGACGGTTCGCTGCGCACCATTCTCGACATCGACTATTATTCTGCCAGCCGGGATATCCAGACGGTGACGAACGCGCTGGGCCAGATCACGACCTATGCGTGGCATTCCAACGGCCTGGTGCAGACGATCACGGACGGACCGACCGGGGATGTGG
>CAXTTX010000397.1:0-5255 GCA_964247045.1 uncultured Verrucomicrobiales bacterium
CGAGGTATTGGTCCGCGCGCTTTTTGACTTCGGTTTTCATGGAAAGGTGGGTGCTGCGGGCCGCGCGTTACAAAACGCACTGAATCGCGCCGCTATAAAACACTTCCCGGGCCGCGGGTCAAGCTCCGCCCGGTCCTCCCGCGCGATACCGTAGGGGCGAGAGGGCAGACATTCCGATGATTTCCGGAATACGCGGAGCCCGGCCTTTCTAATTGGCCGGTGGAAACCTTGAAAAGATCCGAGCCCCGGCGTATCAGCCCCGCCTCCCGAATGACTTCACATTTCCGACTTCTCCGGGCCATCGTGCCCGCCATCCTTTTCGTACTCCTCGCACCCATGGCCGGGGCGAGCCACATTTTCGAAGACGGGCCGTCGCTGGAACCAGACCGTGCCTTCCCCGCGGCGGCTGCCCTTGCGGATGGCAAGATCCTCTTCGTCGGTGGTGGATCTCCCATCCCATCTGATACCGTCCCCGTCAAACCGATCAGCACGGCAGAGGTCTACGATCCCGTTACGGGCACTTCCACGGCTACCGGAGCAATGAACGGCTCCCGGCAAAATCATACCCTCACCCTTCTGGCGGACAACCGGGTCCTCGTCGTCGGCTCGAGCTTGGTGAAGACCGCCGAGATTTATGATCCGGCCACCAACAACTGGACAGAGATCGCGGGCCCCACGGACTACACGGTCCGCCATTCCGCGACGCGCCTCGCCAACGGCAAGGTCCTCATCGCCGGTGGAAACCACGGCAACCTGGTGTCCACCTGTGAACTCTTCGACCCGGCGACGGATACCTTCACGCCCACCGGTTCCCTCAATGTCCCGCGCGAACGTCACACCGCCACGCTGCTGCCGGATGGCCGCGTGCTCGTCGCGGGTGGCTATGCCTACGCCATCGATGGCGTCCATGGGCCACGCACTTGCGAGATCTACGACCCGGCATCCGGAACGTGGAGCCGGACCGGCAACATGCTGTGCTACCGGGTGGCCCATCGCGCGGTTCTTCTCGCAACCGGCAAGGTGCTCGTCGTGGGATCGCAAGAAGCGGGTCTGTTTTGCGAGTTGTTTGATCCTGCCAGCGGCCAGTGGACGGTTACCGGAGAACTTTCCCAACCGCGTCTCAACTTCGGGCTCACCCTTTTGCCCGATGGAGAGGTAATCGTGTTTGGCGGGTATTCGGAAGAGAGCGGCCCGCCCCTCACGCACTCCGAAAGGTATAACCCCTCCAGCGGCACCTGGAGCGCCGACGCGCCCATCAACCACACACGCCGTTTGCCCGAGGGCTTTGTCCTGCCCGACGGCCGCCTGATGGTGGCCGGTGGGGTGTCGGAATATGGTCCGAACCCCGTTGAAATCCGCGTGCCGGTTCTGCCTGATTGGCAACCCACCGCTCCCATGCTCTTGGGCAGATCGAAACCCACCCTGACCCTGCTCCCGGATGGCAAGGTGCTCGCCGCGGGTGGCATCGGTCGTCCCGATGGTTTGAAACATGTCATGCTCGCGTCCTGTGAGCTTTACGATCCCGCGACCAACACCTGGTCAGCCACCGGTGCCATGGAAAACCCGCGCTGGGCACACACCGCGACGGCACTGGCGGATGGCAGGGTGCTGGTCACCGGAGGTGGAACCAACCTGGCGGAGATTTACGATCCGGAGACCGGCATCTGGGCCGGTGCCGGTACCTCTTCCACCACGGTGGGATACGCAACCGCCACCCGCCTGCGAAGCGGAAATGTGCTGGTGGCCGGCGGCAGTACTTTTTGGAATGACCCCGCCAGCACCGCCGCGTGCAGCATCTATCAGGTCGACACCGGCAGATGGGTCTCCACGGGATCGCTCGCCCAGCCCCGGGAGAGACATAGCGCCACCCTACTGCCGGACGGCAGGGTCCTCGTCGCCGGAGGACTCAATCTGGCCCCCGGAACCTCAACTTCTGTCCTGAACTGCGAAATCTTCGACCCCTCAACTGGCAAATGGACCATCTCCGCCATTCCCCGGGTCCAGCGCTACGACCACACGGCCGTGGTTTTGCCCGGGGAAGAAATACTCCTGGTGGATGGATTCGGAAGCAGCGGCGCGCGCGCGGAGGGCGACCTCCTGAACCTGGCGGATGAAACCACCGGGACCACCTCCACGCCACTGTCTCCTCCCAGGACACACCATATCACGGCGAAACTGGCGAACGGAGACATCATGGTGGCCAGTGGATCCACCAGCTTTCCCACCGGCAGCTTCCTGGCCCCGGTCAGCGAGATCTATCAGGCAGACACCGGCGAATGGCGGCAGATCGCGCCGCTCGCATGGCCCCGCCATGAGGCCGCCTCGGTCATATTGGCGGATGGCCGGGTGCTCGTCGCGGGAGGCAGGAGCAGGGACAACACCTGGGAGGAAAACCCTCCTAGAGAATGGAACTTCACCCCCATCGGTGAGATCTACGATCCCGGCCTTCCCGACCTCCAGGTCTCCACGCCACAAGGCAACTTGGCAGACGTCGATTTCACCGGCTTCGGCCGGATACCCGCCTGGGCGGACAAGGAGATCCAATTCCAGGTGCGCAACTCCGGCACCGCGGATCTAACCAACCTCGGGATCACGATCACCGGGAACAACGCCGCCGATTTCACGGTGGTGGGAGATCTGGAGAAAACCGTCGCGGCCCCGGGAGAACAGCTTTCATTCACCCTCCGCTTTTCACCGGCATCCACCGGCGCGAAGAACGCCACGCTGCAAATCTCCAGCAACGACGGCGACCCGGATCCGTTCATCATCCCGCTGCAGGGCGAGGGTTTCAATCCAGCGCCGGAGATCTCCATCGAACACCCCGCGAAAACGATCCTTAAGGACGGTGGCCCCAAAAAGAGCTTCGGCACCGCCAAAGTCGGCAAAAAGGGAATGACCAAGACCTTCACCATCCGCAACACCGGCAGCGCCCCGCTCAAGCGGCTGAAGCTCACCCTGGATCTACCCGGCAAGAAGGATTTCACCTTCACGCCCCTGGAGAAAAAGGAACTCGCACCGGGAACGGCCACCACTTTCAAGGTGACTTTCCAACCGCAGTCCAAGGGCACGCGCAACGCCACGCTCCAGATCGGAAGCAACGACGCGGATGAGAAACCCTTCCGCATCAAGCTCGCCGGAATGGGCGCGAATCCGAAAAAGTCATCGGCACACGCCGATTCGGAAGATCCCTGATCGACGGGAGGCCCCGTCTACGGGCGGGCATCTATCAGGCATCCCGCCGGGGATGGCAACACGCTGGCTCGTCTCACTTCCCTTTCTTCCCCGCCGCCCGGGTGACTTCCCCACGCTCCGGTTGCTTCGTGATGGATTGGAACATCGAGGAAAACACCGGGTCCTCGAACAACCTGCCCTTTTCAGAATCCGACTCGGTCTCCAGCCAATGACGCCGGGCGAGATTCAAATACGCGGCTCCCGCATTCTTCCTGAGGGAAAGCGAGGCCGCGTCCTTTGACGCCATCCAGCCGTCGATCTTTTCGCTGATCACTTCCAACATATCACGGGTGACATAAATCGGCTCGTCCAACAGCCACCGTTTGAAAGACATGATGAGGTTTGCAAAATTGAAATGAAAGGAGCCAAACCCCGCATAGGACTCGAGCGTGATCACCTTGTGCGCGAAGTGGCCGGGGAGAAAAAGCGTGTCCCCTTCTGAAACCACAAGCCAGTGGGAGCTCTCCAGTTCGAGGAACGTCCGCATGTCGAACTTCGCCCAGTCATACACCTGATCATGGGTGCAATCTTCAAGCCCCTGCTTCTGTCCTTCGATGCGGTCCCAAACCAGCCACAGTTTGCTGCCTATGAAACAATGGTTGCTAACATCAAAATCATCGGTATGCGAATCGGTGACATTCCCCGCCGTGCTGATCAAAAGCGACATGATTTCGAGTGACCTTATTTCCTCACCGAACTCAGGCAGCAGATTGTAGAAGCTCAAAGGCGACACGTCGATCTGACGCTCAATAGCCGTGCCCCTGAAACGGAGATTCGTGGTACTGACGACGGACCGCCCTCGCAGCCAACTTTCGACGAGATCAGGAACCGGCATCAGCCCCCTCGTCGCCGACTTACCTCTCTGAATGCGGGCTTTTTTGTCCTGCTGCAAAAATGCCTCTGAGATCATGCCCATGAATTCGCTCTTGTTGGACTTCACGTCAGGAACAGCCGTCGCAATCGCCAGATCCCGGACAAGATAAACCCGCCCTTCCGCCATGTGCTTGAACATTCCTCCCCGGGAGAATGACCGGCGGGCCAGTTTCTTGGAGCACAAGCTCGATTCAAGGTCAGGTCCAATCGCCAGGCTTTTATCCCAAGAGGATGCCTTGTTCCACGTCTCTTTATCTCTTTTCGAAAGCTTCATGGACTTGTCTCGCGGGGAATTTTTACTCAAGGCCCTTGCTCCTTGCAAAAAGAGCGGGTCATTTCAGCTTGAATTCGATAAACATTAAGAAATCGAAAATCACAACCTCAATCGCTAACACGGCTACAAATACCCAGAATGGCTTTGCCTTCCAGCCAGCGAATTTTATCGGGGCGCCATCGATTTCGTCCGCATGCATTTCATCACGGAGCTCTCCATACGCCTTCGCGAAAGACAGGGCGGCGGCAAAGACCGCTGAGACCACGAAACAACTCTTGATTCTGCTTGCCACCTCGGCATCAGAAATCAAAACGGGATCGCCATTGCCGTCAATCAACGCATAGATAGCCCCCGGGATCGCCAGCAATGAAAAACAAATACCCCACAACGCCAGCATCCGCCACAGGGCCTTGTTGTCGCATCCATCGCGCGTATCGACCTGATCGATCGCCTCGGCTATCGCCGCGAAAACAAATCCCAAAAGAATCCCCATCGCGATCAGGGATGATAGAACTCCCCGCGCGCCAATGACCGCCCGGGTTGCCAGCCACAAAAACATACCACCCACGGCAAGCCGGAACATACCACCCACAACACGCCGGACCACCGGTAATCCCTTGATCTTTTTAATCCTTTCGAGGAAGGATTGGCTGAACCCGAGCCACCGCAAACTGAAACATGCAATAAGTGAATAAATGACTAAATCGATAAGCAGTGGTATTGAGGAAACAATCAAAACCATATCGAGACTTTTACCCGAGACCGCCAAAGCAAAAGTAGCCAGATAGAATAGAGGGCTCACCGGATTGAGGAAATGGGCCAGAAATCCCGCGACAAAGTCCCGATATTCCCCTCTATCGGGTGCCACCGATGCATC
>CAXTTX010000398.1:0-4711 GCA_964247045.1 uncultured Verrucomicrobiales bacterium
TGCCAGTCGAGGTGCTCGGGGAACAGCGCGGTGAGGACACCGACCTCGGGCGAGTCGCCAACCTCGGCGGCCTGGAAGCTGGACAGCTCGAGCGCGTAGCGACGGCCGGGCCGAGGCCCGTCGAGCAGCTCGGTCTCGAGCACGTCGAGCAGCGCTCGGCCGACGTTGCCGGCCAGCACCACGTCCTCGCCGAGGGCCGCGAGCAGGTGGGCGACGAGCGACGAGGTCGTGCTCTTCCCCTTGCTGCCAGTGACCGCGATGGTGCGGGCGCCAACTCCCTCACAAACCCCTTCTGTCACATGAAAAGCCATCCACGCTCCCTTTCCAGTCAACACGGCAAAGGCATGACCTTGCTCGAATTGACCGTCGTGATCCTGGTCCTCTTGTCCTTGATTGCCATCCTATTCATCGGGGCCCGGGCCTGGAAGAAAGGGTCCGACCGTTCTGCATGCATCATGAACATCCGCAACGCCCAGGTGCTCGTCAGGGGTTACCAGAATGTGCGTGCTCTCCCTGATTATACCACGATCAACATGTTCACCGATATCCTCGGCCCCGCCGGCACCAACCCGAATTGCCCGGGCGGCGGCGACTATGATCACATCGGCTACATCCCTCCCATGGGCGAACTCGTCATGTGGTGCAGCCTCGCTGCCGACGACGCACACCTGCCACCCTCCGCCAGCGACTGGTAACCCTGCCAGACCCCATCTAACAAACGAACCCGGCCGGATGGGATCAGTCGGCCTATCGATATAGGCACGGGAGGAATAATTTCCGTTAGATCATCCTTGCCTGTCACTTCCTCAACGGCGGCAACCCCACCTTCTTTTTCTTAACCGGTTCCACCGGCTCCAGTTCCTCCACCTCGAAATCATCCAAAGTCGGCAACGACGCTCCTGGCGCGGAACCCCCACCCGCAGGCGGTAACGTCGCTGCCGGCGCAGGCACCCCACCCGGAGGCGGCACCGTCGGAGTCGGCTTGGCCACCGCGGGCGCTCCCCCCGCGGGAGGTAACGTCGCCTTCGGCTTGCTAACAGGAGGAGCAGGCACCTTCGGCACCGCCGCGGCGGCCACTGGCTCTTCCACAACGGGCACCTCGGCCGCTGGCTCCACTGGCGGCAACGTTGCCGCCGCTTCCAGCTTCTTCGAGGCCGCATTGAAATCAGGCTTCGGCAACTCCCTCTTCAAAGTCGCCGGCTTCGCCGCCTTCTCCAGGGACAACTCCCCTTGTGCCGGCGCGTTCGGAGCTCCCAGCTCCTCATCAAATACCCGGTCCTTCTCCGCCACCCGGTCGATCGGGATCGTCACCGCCGGTGGCGGCGTGATATCCGCCCCCTTCGCCGCCTTCTGCTGATACAGATCATTCCTTAACTCCTCCCCTGCCGCCTCCTTCAGGCTCGGCAGCTTGATCGGCGTCGTGTGCGTGTTGATCCGGCTCGTCAGCTTCATCGCCTCCTTCGGATCCCTCATCCACGGCAGTTGCCCCAGCACCGGACGACGGTTCCCGAAGTTCCCCCATAGCGTCTCATCGTCATCGATCCACAACATGAAATGCTCCAGATCCGGATTCCCCATCGTCGGATCCGCCTCCAGCGGCAGCGACTGGATGATGCCGGCATCGGGATCCGCCTCCATCGCCGCCCCATAGAACCGCGATGCCTGCAACACCATCCCATGATGCATCAGCGCATTCGCCATCCCTAGGTTCTGCACCGCCTTCCCCCGGTTGTGCTCCAGCAATGCCGTCAGCAGCCGGATCGCCTTCCTCGGACTCGCCTTCGCCAGGATCCTCGCCGCGAACGCCAGCTCCACGTCGATGCTCGGGATCTCATCCGTCTCCCAGACAAGATCCGCCGCCTCCGCGAACGATCCATTGTCATACAGCAGATGGGCAAGCTGTTTACGAGTCTCCCAGTCCGCGGGATTCTCCTTCAGGGTTTCACGCAGCTTCGTTTCGTTGGGTTTGGTTCCTGCACTCATGGATTTGAACGGGTTCAGGTGATAACCACGCCATGGAAGGACGGGTTCATCATGCAACATGCGCGGCTTCCACACATCGGCAAGTCATAAAATCACACCTCTGCCTCCTCATCACCCGACCCACTCCCGCGGAGATTGCCGTGGGCACTTCCACCACCGCACGGTTTACGCCCTCGTCCGTCTCACGTCTCACTCTTGTGTCTTGCGTCACCCTACCCTCCCGCGAAAACCGGCCGGAACCCCGCCTCCGTCAGGATCCGCTTCATCTCCTCACGCTTGTCCCCTTGGATCTCGATGCACCCGTCCTTTACCGTCCCTCCCACCCCGCAGGCCTTCTGCATCTTCTTCGCCAACTCCTGCTTCTCCGCCAGCCCGATTCCCGTGAAATTCTTCGCCACCGTCACCCCCTTCCCTCCCCGATGAGCCGTCTGGCGGACGATATCTACCCGGCCCCGGTTCGTGTTCTTCTGCCCCCGTTGCGACGTCTTCACCGGGCCCACCGGGGCGGAATCACGCGATTCATCCGGACCCGCAGGCAAATCCCCCAACCCCGACAGCGCCCCGAACGGATCTTGCTTCGCCTCTTCTCCTCTGCTTCCGCCCTCGCTCCCTTTCTGTCCGCTCATCCGAACATCCAACCACCTTTTCCACACAATTCACGCTTTTTCCGGCCCCCTCCAAGCCATTGCCAGTCCTAATTTCTGGTGATTTCCATTGATTCAAAGTCTCACCGCCCTGTATGAGGCCGCCCACAAACCGAGGCCCGATCCGCAAGGAGACCGGCATAACCGTCACACGACTCACTAAAAAGAGGGGATTTACCAATGGCTGTCACACCAAGCAAAGATTACAAGCGCCGCGAACGCGAGCAGAGGAAGTTCGACAAACGCATGGCTCGCGACGCCGCGAGAGACCAGGAACTTGCCGCCAAGCAAGCCGCTGCCGATGCCGCCGCCGAGCCGACCGAGGCAGACCTCCAGGCCAAGATCGAGGCCGATTTTGAAGCCGAGCTCGAGGCCGAGCGCCAGGCCAAGGCCGTTGCGTGACCTTGCCGCCAGCCCCGCCAACGGCAGCCTCCCATTCGACATCCTCAGTTGAACTTCCCGCTGATGAACTCCACCAGCCGGTCATCGCTCATCTTGTTCGACGTGCATTCCTTCGCCACCGTGTTCTTGAACTGCGGGGTTTCGGCGAGGTAATGGATAAACTGCTCCTGGATTGTGCCCGTGCCTGTCACGTGCACCTCATCGGCATTCTGCATATGGTGCGTGATTTCCTTGAAATACTGGTGCTGCAAAGTCTTTGCCTGGTTCTGCGCCGCGTTCTCATTTGAATTCCCATCGGCCCCGGGATTCTTCGCGTGCCCCACCACCGAAAATTTCTCCGTGCCATCATCCGCATGACCGATCACCGTCGCATGGTGCGTGTCCATCCAGATCCCGAACTGCTTCTTGTTTTTGACTGACATCCGGTTACCTCCGGCCGCATCGCCCCAATAGCGAATTTTCTTTTCCTCCCGGCGGCCTCATGGCGATTCCTCGTCATAAGCCACCTTGAAAAAATTCGAGGGCAAAGGCGCCGGAACGATTGATTCAAGGTGCTTACCCACCTGCTGCGGCAGGACCGGTACCGCGGTCCACGGTGCCTGCAGGCTCGTGCTGTCCTGCAACTCAGACGTGAACCCTGCATCCCACCTCAATTTCATCGTGTTGGATGCCTCCCGCAGGATTTCCAGTTTTGGCCTCACCAGCGGGGAGGCCGCGATGAAAACACCGGAACTGTCACTGGGTCTGGCATTGTAAAAGCTGCCACGGAAAACACCCGTGTTTCCGTCGAAAACGCGGACCTCCGGCTCACCGCCCGGTCCCGGCACTGCCAGGATTTCCGCCCGGCCGTCTCCATCGACATCAGCCGATGCCACCCTCACGCCTGCAACCGCCGTCCCGGCGAACGTGAAAACTGACGTGATTTGAAAACCCGTGGTCCCGTCCAGCACGAGCACTTGGGAGTTGGTGTTGCCCGCTCCGATGACCATGTCCGCCCGGCCATCCCCGTTCACATCCGCGCTGGCCACATGAATGCCGCCGGTGAATCCCGGGCCGAACGGAAACAGCGAATGCAACTCGCTCCCCGTCGCACCACTGAAGACCTTCAGCGCTCCGCTTCCCGGTCCGCAGCCGGTCACGAGATCCGCGAACCCGTCTCCATTCACGTCCCCCCCGGCCACCCGCACGCCCCCCGCGAAACCCGGGGAAAACGCGAAGAAGCTGCGGATCTCGCTCCCCGTCGCGCCACTGAAGACCTTCACATGGGGAACGGTGCCCTGGTCGGGCCCCGTGATGATGTCCGCCCTTCCGTCTCCATCCACATCTCCCGCCGCAACGAAGACCCCACCCGCGAAGATCGACCCGTAGGGGAGAATTGAAAGGATATCCTGGGTCCCCCCGCTGAAGACTTTCACATTGCCGGCACCTGGCCCGCTGCCGGTCACCACGTCCGCCTTGCCATCCCCGTCCACATCTCCACAACCCACCCGCACGCCACCCGTGAACGCCGGGCCATAGGCATAGACGGTACTCACGGGCGCCAGACTCACGCCCGTGAACATCCGGGTAGCTCCCGCCAAACCCGCGTCCGGCCCGGCCACGATCCGCGCCGGGCCTTCCGGAAACGCGGTCATGATCCGGACGATCCAGGCGAGCGCGACCGCGACGATCAGCAGGTAGAG
>CAXTTX010000398.1:4721-5251 GCA_964247045.1 uncultured Verrucomicrobiales bacterium
CCCGCCTCCACCGTCACCGGCCAGATACAGAGGATTCCACACGCCCGGAAGACCACAAAAGCGGCGTAATCCAATCCTGTTATTTCTTTTGCCATGGATCACGCGATATGCCGCCCCCGTCCGCTCGCGGGCAAGACAATAAAAGTCCCGATATCTGGCCGGACCGATCCACCAGCCCCCGCTTTGCTTTCCCGTTAGAAGGGGATGGAAAGGGCCGCTACTTTCACGCCTGCGGTGCCGTCAGCGCCTTGCCGTTGTCCCCCGGCCCCAGCTTCTCCAGGAATGGCACCACCTTCACCGCCCACGTCGCCGGGGCCGGGAAATCCGCCGACGCCTCGCCAAAGCTGCTTTGCAGCATCTCCGTGTCGATGATGCCCGGGTTCAGCGCCACTGCTGCCAAGCCGCTTGGCAGTTCCTGCGCCAGCGCCTGCGTCAGTCCTTCGACGCCCCACTTCGTGCAACAGTAGGGAGCCACCTCCGGCGATGTCGAGCGGCCCCATCCCGACGAGAAGTTCACAACCACCCCGCTC
>CAXTTX010000399.1:0-5248 GCA_964247045.1 uncultured Verrucomicrobiales bacterium
GGCGGTGTTTGAGGAGGCGGCGAGGGGACCTTGGTCGTCAGAGGTTGGGTTGACTGCCCCAGCCGGACCGTTAGGGATAACGGTCCTTGCCTGAAGAGGTGCCTGCCGGGAGGCAGATCTATCAGGGGGATTTGACGTGGACGCGGAGGAAGCGGGGGGTGTCGGATGACCAGGGGATGCGGGCGGTGATGGGGCGGGCGGTGGCGTTGGGGAGGGCGGGTTGTTCGGTGATGCCTTCGGTGGACCAGGTGATGAGGTCGGCGCTCCATTCGGGCTGATAGGTGAGGCCGGCGGCGGTGGCGGAGCGGGGATACTGATAGAGGAGTTCGCCGGGAGCGCCTTCGGGGGTGGTTCCGATGGAGGCGAAGGGGAGGAGGGTGTTGTCCGCGGCGAGCGGGTTCATGGCGAAGGCGTATTCGAGGAGGTTGGGGACGCCGTCGGCGTCGGGGTCGGCAGACTTGTCGGTGATGGCGGGGTTGAGGAAGGCGGGGGCGATTTTCGCGGAGGCCCAGGTGCTGTAGTTTTCCTCGGGGAGGCGGACCCAGACGCGGTTCACGTTGAGTTTCTTGCCGCCGAAGGTGAGGCGGAAGTCGGCGAAGTTGTTCTGGCGGCCGGCGAAGTTGGCGTTGGCGATTTCAAAGCGGACGCGGCGCCAGCGGTTGGTGCCGAAGGTGGTGATGGTCTGCGGGTGGTTGGTGTAGGCGGCGGTGGCGCTGTCGTATTGCAGGCCGAGCACGGTGCTGCCGGTGAGGTCGTAGTATTCCACCTCGATGGTGACGTCGCCATTCACGCCGCGGGAGGCGAAGGCGTCGTCGAGGTCGAAGTACATGTAGAGGTCGCTGGCGGGAGTGGCGTTGGCGCGGGATTCCTTGCCGCCGATGGTTTCGACGGTGGTGTGGCCGTCGCCGACGTCGAGACAGGTGAGGGAGAGGATGGTGTCGGTGGTGCCGAGATCGGTCATCGCTTCCTCGCCGATGTTCGAGCGGTTGGAAAGGCTGGCGACGGAGGGGAGGGTGTTGCTGATGGTGCGCTGGCGGAGCATCATGCGCTTGAGTTCCTCGGTGAGCATGAGCCACCAGTCGGAGGGTTTGCCCTGGTTGTCGATGAAGCGGCCGTATTCGGGGACCGGGTCCGGCGGGTCATCGCTCATGGGGATGATGGCGGTGCCTTCGTCGTATTCATCGAACATGCCGACAAACATGCGGTCCGCGCCGCCGGAGTTGATCCAGTTGCGGGCCATGGTCCAGTAGTATTGGCCGCCATTGCGGTCGGTGTAGGCGGTGGGCGGGTTGGCCGGGGTTTTGGTTAGATTCGCCCATGAGAAGCCGGGCCAGATGTGCGGATAGAAGTCCTGGCCCCGGTTGCGGAAGGTGGCGCCGTCCGAGGTGCCCTGGTTTTGCCAGACGAGGATGCCGTTGTATTTCAGGATGTGCGCCTGCCAACCGGCATCGAGGCCGGACCAGACGTTGGGGATGCCGCCAATAACGTAGGTGTTCTGCGCGAGGAACCAATCGACCGCGGCGTTGGCATTGGTGGTGGTGAAGCCGCGGTCGGCGAAGGGGAGGCCCCAGATGAAGACGACGGGCTTGCCGTTTTCACGGGCGTAGAGCGGGTCGTTGAGGAGATCGAACTCATTGACGAGCCAGTTCCAGTCGGCCTGGAGTTTTTCCACGACGGTCGAGTCCGACATGCCGGAGACGTCGTATTCGATGGCCCAGGTGATCCCTTCCTCGGCGGCGGCCTGGGAGATGTTGCGCAGCACCCA
This sequence comes from uncultured Verrucomicrobiales bacterium, assembly GCA_964247045.1. Classification (GTDB taxonomy): domain Bacteria; phylum Verrucomicrobiota; class Verrucomicrobiia; order Verrucomicrobiales; family Akkermansiaceae; genus Luteolibacter. The sequence goes on from CAXTTX010000399.1 coordinate 1,766, forward strand.
CTCCGGGGCGGCACCGGCCTGCGGGTGGAAGCGCTGGACGAAGGCACCGTCGATGTTGTGCTTCCGCATCCAGCGGAAATGGGTGCGGACCGTGTTGAGCGAGGTGGAGGAGAAGAGATACGCGGGTTGTCCGCCACGGGTCATGACGTCGCCGGCGCGGAAGAGGTTTCCGGGTTCGTATTGGGTGAGTTCCGGCCACATGTCGGTGTTGAAGTTGGCGGGTTCCATGGAATTGTTAGAACACCAGTGGAACCAGCCGTTGTCCTCGAGGTCGTTGGGGGTGCGGAACCATCCCTGGTAGCCGACCATGACCTTGTCCTTCATGCTGGTGGTGTCGACGTAGTCGCGGGCGGGTCCGGTGTAGCGGTTTTGCCAGGGGCGGGAGATGGCGAGCTGGAAATCCGGATCGTCGAAGGGAGTGTCCTGGAGGGTGATTTTCGAGACGGAGATGGGGATGCCGCCGGGCTTGCCGCAGGTGAGGCGGAAATCGGTCGAGCCATTTTCGCGGCGGGCGAAGTTCACGGCGGTGAGTTCGAAGTAGCCGTTCACGAATTGGCCGCTACCTACGCGGGAGGTGCGGGTGTGGATGAAGGGGGAGGTGAAGGCATTGGAGAGGCCATCGTATTGGATGCCGATCTTGCCGCCGCCCTCGTCGTAATAGGTGGCGCGGACGTAGAGTGTCTGGCCGGCGGTGAAGGCAAAGTTGTTAGGACGACGGCAGTAGAGGAAGCCGTTGGTGCCGGTGTTTTGCCAGACGAGCTGGCCCGCGACGGTGGTCTGGGTGTAGATGCCGTCCGAGGTGGAGAGGGGGGTGAGATCGACGGAGGCGGCTCGGGAGAGGGATGCTCCGAGGGCGATGGCGAGGATGGCCGAGAGGAGGCGATGCGGGAGCGAAAGATGTCGCGTCCCCGGTTGCGTGTGGCAGGCGGGCATGGGATTTTCCGGAAGATCGGGTTTTGCGGGCCGCATGCCGGAGGAGCCGACAAGGAAGCGGGAGAGTTCATATCAAGATGGGGGAGGGTGGAGTTGTCGGCAAGTCCCCCTAAGCGGGGACGTGGGTGCATGAGGGGAGGGCGAGAAGGGGCGGAAATTGGCGTGTAGGAGAGGGGGGATTTTTGTCGATTTTTGCATTTGCCGTGTGATTGCCGCAGTTTCCAGCAGGGTCTTTGTCATTTTGGATCGAATGGGGTTTTGGGGGTGGAGAGGAGCGGGGGAAGGGGGATGTGGGCAAGTCGCGTATTTGCAAGGGGTTGGTTGGAGGGGAGTGATGGGGCCGGGAGGGCGAGGGTGGGAAAGTGCAACAAAAGCCAAGTGTTTTGAGTTTGGATTGAAGATCCAGGAGGGAAACGAGGCGGGCAGCGGGTGGTGAAGGTGGGATCGCGGGCGACGGGGGAAGGGGGGATGGATGAAGAGGCTTTGGCATCCCGGGATGTTAGCAAATCCGGGGGGGGCTCTCAACCAAGGGCGCGTCTGCCAATATAAGTTGAAGGAAGGGGAAGATAGCCAGAGGGTTACGGGGGGAAATGGGGTGGCGTTTTTTGCCGTGGATGGCGGTGATTGGAAGCCGCGGAGAACCTCGGCGCCGAAAGTACGGAACCACGTTGTGGTTCGGATTCTCCGTCCTGCCACCTGGGGTAGGCGCTTCGCGCCAACCCCAGGCTGGAGGATTCAACGCCGTTGGCGTTGGAAGAGTTTTCCTGCCATTCCGCTCTGCCAAGATCCTCGGAGGTGATAGCGCCGGGTGGTACGAAGTCGAGACGATGGTCACTGTTAGGGCGGCAGACGGTGACGGGGGCAGGAGTTTTTGCGGGCTTATTGAAAAAGCAGCCAGGCCCGCCATGTCCGCTGCGCTCCCATTCCGCTCCGGCCGTGCTTGGCACGGGGGGAGCGGTCCCTGCCATGAAGAGGTCAGGCCTCTCCGAGGACAATGCGGGGGAAGACGGGCTTGGGCTTGCCGATCTGGTGGTCGTCGGGGAGGAGGCCCCATTGGAGGTCGGAGAGCTTGAGGTCGGTCAGGCCGGGGAGGTTGAGCTGGGAGGCGAGCTTGGCGGCGGCGTCCGGCAGGCGGGGGGCGAGGAGGACGGAGGCGTGGGCGACGCTTTCGGCGAGGTGATAGAGGACGGTGGCGAGGCGGTCCTTGTTGGCGGGGTCCTTGTTGAGCTCCCAGGGTTTCATGACCTCGGCATAGCGGTTGCAGTTGACGATGTGGCGGCTGAGGGCCTCGAGGCCCTTTGACACGTCGAAGTCATCCATGGCGGCGCGATAGGCGGCGGTGGATTCGGCGAGGGAGGCTTGCAAGGCGGAGTCTTCCGCGACGACCGGGCCGCCATGCTTGAGGATGCCATCGGTGAAGCGCTGGCTCATGTTGAGGGCGCGGTTGCAGAGGTTACCGAGTTCGTTGGCGAGCTCGGTGTTGAAGAGCATGACGAGACGGTCGAGGTCGAAATCGGAGTCCTTGCCGGTGACGATGTCGCGCATGAGGTAATAGCGCACGGCCTCGGTGCCGAACTTGTCGGCGAGTTCGCCGGGATCGACGATGTTGCCGAGGGACTTGGACATTTTCTCGCCTCGGAGGCCGTTCCAAAAGCCGTGGACGAGGAGGATGGGCATCTGTTCATCGGTGAAGCCCATGGCGTGGAGCATGCAGAGCCAGTAGATCCCGTGGGCCGGGATGAGGATGTCCTTGCCGATGACGTGGACGGGGCGGCTGTTGTCCGGCCAGAGCTTTGAGAAACCCGGGAGGTCTGATCCCTCCGGGGCTTTGTAGCCGGCGAATGAGATGTAGTTGATGAGCGCGTCGAACCAGACGTAGGTGACGTAGTCGGCGTCGAAGGGGAACTCGATGCCCCAGCGCAGGCGCTCCTTGGGGCGGGAGATGCAGAGGTCCGTGTCGGAGCTGCGTTCGAGCGCGTTGAGGAGTTCGGATTTGCGGAAGGAGGGGATGATGATCTCAGGGCACTTTTCCAGGAAGGCTTTGAGCCATTCCGTGTGTTCGCTGAGTTTGAAGTACCAGTTTTCCTCGGAGATCTCGACGACCTCGCCCCACTCGGGACCGAAGTTGCCGCTTTCGTCCTTGTCGCGATCCTGGAGGAATTGTTCCTGGCGGACGGAGTAGTGGCCGGAGAGGGATTTTTTGTAGAGCTGCCCTTTGTCGTGGAACTCGGTGAGGATGGCGCGGACGCAGGTCCGGTGGCGGTCATCCGTGGTTTCGGCCCAACCGTCGTAGCTCACGCCGAGTTTGTCCCAGAGAGCGGAGAATTTCTTGGTGGTGCGTTTGACGAAAGTGGCCGGGTTGACGCCTTCCTTTTCGGCGGTTTGCTGGACCTTCTGGCCGTACTGGTCGACGCCGGTGAGAAAATACACCTCGTCGCCACGGAGCCGGCGGTAGCGGGCGATGACGTCGGCGAGGACCTTTTCATAGGCATGGCCGATGTGCGGGGAGCCGTTGGTGTAGTCGATGGCGGTCGTCAGGTAGAACATGCG
>CAXTTX010000400.1:0-5238 GCA_964247045.1 uncultured Verrucomicrobiales bacterium
GAGGAACTCCGCGTCAAGGAATCGGATCGCATCGCTGCGATGGCGGCCGCACTCGGCGCGGCCGGAGTCGCTTGCGAGGAGTTCGGCGACGGCCTCGCGATCACCGGCAGCAGCGGCGATCCGATCCCCGGCGGGGGCTTCGTGACCACGCATCTCGACCACCGCATCGCGATGAGCATGGCGGTCGCCGGGCTCGGTAGCGCCCGCGCGATCACGCTCGACGATGCGTCGCCGGTCGCGACCAGCTATCCCGACTTTTTCGTCACGCTCGACACGCTGACGCCCGTCGAGGCAGCGGCATGATCATCGCCGTCGACGGTCCGGCCGCTTTCTGATGGGCGAGGACACCCCGCCGGGCATTGCCATCCGCCATCGCCTCGATGGCACCCGGCTCACGCTCGACCTGTTGTATGACACGGAGATGTGGTCGCAAAAACTCTCCGCGATTCCGCCCAAGGTTCGTTTGCGCGACGACACGCTCGCCGCAACCCTCGACCTTCCCTGGAAACGAATCGCCCCCGGCCACTTCTCGCTCACGCGGGATCTGGAGGAAGGCAGCATCGTGCGCGGAGCGATCCAGGTCGGCGAGAACGCGTTGCCATTCGGCCCCCTGAGTGTCGGTTCATCCGTGGAATGGGCCTTCGAGCCGGAACGCGTCGCGGAACTCCGCACCGCGTCGGTCCAGACCGGTGGCCGTGAACTCGTCAAACTCGAACAAGCCTGGTTGCGCCCGCCCTTCATTGCCGAAACCTCGTTGCGACTCCCCCTCGGCATCGCCCTGGTTCTCATCATCCTTGCCGAGGCACTGGTCACCCGCACCGGTTGGAAGCTCCCTGTCCTCGCCCTTCCACAACGCGCCCCCCGGGCACCGCGTGTCAAGATCCCCAAGCCCAAGCCGGTGAAAGCGAAGGAAGTCCTTCCCGTGATACCCAAGGAAGTTAAAGACACCTCTGCCACGGAATTGGGAGCCGCCGAAGAATCCGAGCGGAGTTCACGTTTCCAGCGTGCCAAGGACCGCAAATGACCGGCGGCCTCCAACTGTAGCGGCAATCAAAAATGGAGGGCACGGCGGCACCATCCACGAAGCCTTCAATCCATGGCCGTCGCCGTCAGATCGCTTCAAAGTGGACGAGTCCGGGGCGATGACCTAACATAGTCCCTCATTCCATCACGGCACCGTTACCGCGATGTTCTGCGAAACCCCGTTGCCATCCAGGTCCGTGGCCGTCACCACGATGTTCGTGCTTCCGGCAGCCACACCATGGATCGTGATCGTCGTCCCGCCCAAGCTCGCCGTGGCAACAGCCGGGTTCTGGCTTTCGACTCCATAGGTCAGGATCGGCGCCGCCGCTACTCCCGTGATCTTCACCAGCTTGGCAGGCTCCATCGCCGCCGGCGCGGTCACCGCATCCATGGGAACATCGGTGAAGATCGACGAGGCGAATCCGCTGATGCTATATTCACCCGTCGGGAGATCATGGATCGTCTCGATCGTGTCCAAGCCGGCTTCGGGAATTCTTCCGAACACCGTGAACCCGGTATTCTGCGTGTCCAGATTGCCCGCGTTCACATCGTCCATGTTGATGTAAAATTCGGACGAACCGCTGTTGGCCGCTGAACCGAGCTTCGCAAGTCCCACCGTGCCCCGCATGTTGGAAATTCCCGGCTCGTTGGCGATGGCCCCCGTGAACTTTGTCACCTGCTTGAATCCATTGGCCGATGTGTAGGAGTAGCCGCCTCCTTGCAAGATCACCAACTGGCTGGCGGGCGTATCCACCGAGCGGTGGAAGAAGGTGTTATCATACCGGTCCGCGTCGATGTAATCCAGGAAGTTGTCCACCGTGGCCGGAGCCGCCAACGAATAGAGGATCACGTCGAAGCTCCCTTTGGTCGTCGTGAATCGCGCCGCGCTCGCCGTGTCGGGATCGGAGAATTTCCCGGTCAGGGACACATTCGTGTTTGCCGCAGCCGCGACGTTCACCGCGTCGAAAGGCGCGTTGGCCACCGGCGGGCGCGCCGGACGGATCACCCGCAGGGTTATCGTTTTGGCCACCGTGGAGTCGTCATTGAATGTCGCCGTCACGGTGAAGGTCTTGACCCCTTCCTCGTTGAGCGTGCCGGACACCCGCCGGAGCGTGCCGTCATAGCCCAGCCCGTCAGGCAGGTTCGTCACGACCAAGGTCTTCAACTCGCTGGAGCGGGAGATCAGGATATCATGTGCAAACGGAACACCGTAAAAGATCGCGGGGTTCAGGGTGCTCGCGATTCCGTCCTTGGTCCTGCCTTGCACCGTCGGTGAGACCCCGACACCGTTGACCACCCCGGAAAGGTCGGTCGCGATCGCCGCCACTTTGAAATCATACAGCATTCCCGGAACGAGGTTGCCCACCTCCAGCTCCACGGCGTTACTTGCCGCCACGGCGTCCTTGAATGCATCCGTTGTTCCAGCCTTCCGGTATTGCACCTTGTAGCTGCTCTCGCGGGTCGACACGTCTTTCCACGTCACCTTCACCGCATACTCGTCCTTCGCCACGGCCTTCACACCCGTTGGCTTTGCCACCGAAGTGGCCTTGGTGACCACGGTGTTCGAGAAGGCGGAATACACGGTCTTCGTTCCCACGGTGCGGTACCCCCGCATGCGGAACTGGAAATCCTCGTTCAGGGTAAAGCCGGTCACATCCGGTGCGGAAGTGACGTTCTTCGCCAGCCTCCCCAGCACCTCGAAGGCACCGTCGCCGGTCTTCCGCTGGAACTCGAACCCCGCTTCCGCGGTCGAGTTGTCCTTCCACTTGAAGGAGAACACCCCGTCGCTTTCCGGTGTCACCACCAGATTGGACGGTGCCAGGAAGGGTCTTGTGGTCACCTTGGAGGGGTTCGAATATTTCGAGAATATGCCAGCTCTCATCGCTTGGACCCGGAACATGTATTGGGTCGCGGGGATGAAGAAGCCCTCCAGCCGGATGTTGAATCTTTCATCGGGTCCCAGATTGCCCAGCACTTCCCAACTCTTGTCGGCGGGCTTCTTGTATTCCACCAAATAGCCGGTTTCGCAGTTCGAGTTGTCCTTCCAGGTCAGGCGCACCGAGCCGTCGCCGGTCGCCTTGGCCTTCAGGCCCGCCGGATCCTCGAAGATCGCGGTGGCCGGGGTCTTGACGGTGATCTTCGGCGTTGCCTTCGAGAACTTCTGTTTTCCCTCCACCGTCTTGTAGGCCCGGAGCTGGAAGGTGAGTTCTGAAGCCGCAAAATCCGAGGTAACCACCAGTTGCGATTCGGCGTCGGCGGTTCCAACGATGAACTTTTGCAGCGGAATGATGGTATTTTTGATCAAATACTGGATTTCCCAACCGTTCTCGTCGTCCGAATTGTCCTTCCACTTCACTTGGAACGCGTTCACTCCCACGGCCTTGACACTGAAGTTGGATGGGGCCGCCGGCGCATCCGTCGAAGCGAACTCGGCCATGGCGGCCTGGTTGAAAAACGGCAGGATTGCCAGGGACAAGAGGAGTTTGGGCCAGGACATGATGAGTCTTTGGATAAGGGATTTTGCGAGCGGCGGGAATCCGTTGGAAAGGCCCCTCAAGGAACGTTCACGGTGATGTTCTGCGAGACCATGTTGCCGTCGAGGTCCGTGGCCTTCACCTGGATGGTCGTGCTGCCGGGTGCCACTCCGTGGATCACGATGTTGCCGCCATTCAGGCTGGCCGTCGCAACCGCGTTGCTCTGGCTCGTGACTTCGTAGGTAAGAATCGGTGCGGCGGCAACCGAGGTTACCAGCACCAGCTTGTCAGGCTCCAATGACGCGGGGGCGGTGGCCGCATTCATGGGCAAGGACTCGAACTCGGCTACTCCCAACACGAAGTAGGTCTTGGTTGGCAGGTCCAGAATGTCATCGATCGTATCCATTCCGGAATCAGGGATCCGCCCGAAGACGGTGAATCCACCGTTCTGCTTGTCCAGATTCGCCGAGTTCACGTCATTCGCATTCAGGAAAAATTCGGCGGAAGCGCTGTTGGGGTCCGAGCCCTGTTTGGCCATGGCCACAGTGCCCCGCAGGTTGGAAATACCGGGTTCATTCGGCACCACCCGCTGTTTGCTCGGTTCACCCTCCATGAATCTCGGCACCGCCTTGAATCCGTCCTCCGACGTGTAGGTGTAGCCCCCGCCCTGGAGGATCACCAGTTGCTCGGCGACATTGTCCACCGCACGGTGGAAGAACATGCTGTCGTAACGCCCGTCATCGATGTAATCGAGGAAGTTCTCGACGGTTTCCGGCGTCGCCAGCGGATAGAGGATGATGTCGAAGATTCCCTTGGTGGTGGTAAACCGGGCCGCGCTCAAGGTGTCGGGGTCCGAAAACTTGCCGGCCAGCGGAACCGTGGAATCGGTGCTAGCAGCCACGGTCACCGGATCAAACGTCGCGGTGATCACCGGCGAGGCATCCGGACGGACGATCCGCAGGACCAGGGTCTTCGTCACGGTCCTGACATTCTTGCCGTCCTTGAACTTGGCCTTCAGGGTGATCTTCTTCACGCCTTCTTCCGAAGGAGTGCCGGTGAGTTCCCTCGTGGCGGCGGTGTAGGTCAGCCATGCGGGCAAGCCCGTTACCGTCAGCGAGGTCATTTCACTCACACGGGAAACACCGATGTCGTAGGTAAACGAACTACCAAAAAAGACCGGTGGATCCAAATCGCCGCCGATGCCGTCTTTCGGTCTTGCCTGTAGGGTGGCGGCGGCCGAAACCGCGGCATCCTGCCCCAAAAAGTCAGTTGAAACCGCTGACAGGCGGAAATCATAAAGCATTCCGGGCTCTAGATTCACCGCCGTGTAGGTGGCTGTGTTGGCCGCGACCTCTGCTTTCTGGAAGGTCGTCTCGCCCACCTTTCGGTATTCAATCCGATACTTGCTCTCGCGGGCGGAAACATCCTTCCAAGTGAGCTTCACCGAGTATTCATCCACTGCCACCACCGCCAGGTTTTCCGGTTTCGCGAGGGAACTGGCCTTGATGCTGACCGTGTTCGTGAAAGCGGTATACACCGTCTGGCCGTCCACGCTGCGTAAACCGCGCAGGCGGAATTGATAGTTCGTGTTGAAATCGAATCCCGTGACATTCAGCGAGGAAAGACTCCCGCTAATCGCGCTCGATAGGATTGTGAATTCACCATCCCCGGTCTTCCGTTGCAATTCGTAGGCTCCCAGCGACGAGTTGTCCTTCCACTTGAAGGAAAACGCGCCATCGCT
>CAXTTX010000401.1:0-3103 GCA_964247045.1 uncultured Verrucomicrobiales bacterium
TTCCGGCCGCGAAGCCTATCCGGGTGACGTTTTCTACCTCCACAGCCGGTTGCTGGAACGTTCCGCCCGTCTCTCCGAGGCTGCCGGCGGTGGTTCGCTCACCGCCCTTCCCATCATCGAGACCCAGGCTGGCGACGTGTCCGCCTACATCCCGACGAACGTGATCTCCATCACCGACGGCCAGATCTATCTGGAAACCGACCTCTTCTACCAGGGCATCCGTCCCGCGATCTCGGTCGGTCTCTCGGTCTCCCGCGTGGGTTCGGCCTGCCAGACCAAGACGATCAAATCGGTCGCCGGCACGACCAAGCTGGACCTCGCCCAGTACCGCGAGCTTCAGGCCTTCGCCCAGTTCGGTTCGGACCTCGACGCTTCCACCAAGAAGAAACTCGACCGCGGTGCCCGCATCGTGGAGCTCTTCAAGCAAAACCAATACAGCCCCCTCGCCATGGAGATGGAGTCCGTCTATCTTTTCGCGATGCAAAACGGCTACTTCGACGATGTCGCCGTCTCCGACGTGAAGCGCTTCCAAGCCGACCTCGGCGAGTTCTTCACCACCCGCAAGGGCGACCTCCTCGACAAGATCCGCAACGAAAAGCCGGACCTCAAGAAGGACGCCGCCTCCGTGGATGCCGTCAAGCAAGCCATCGGCGACTTCAAAAAGTCCTGGAAGTAATCCTTCCGCCCTCTTGATCCTGGTTTCCTGACTCTATCTATCTTCTCATATGGCCAACCTCCGTGACATCCGCCGGCGCATCAAGTCGGTCAAAAACACCGCGCAGATCACCCGCGCGATGCAGCTCGTCGCGGCTGCCAAGATGAAGAAGGCGCAGGACCAGGCGCTCGCCGGCCGCGACTACGCGAACGAGCTCAACGGCGTCCTACAGGACATCAGCGAGGGTTTCAGCGATGCCACCCACGCCCTGCTGGAAAAGCGCACCGGCGACCGCGAACTCGTGGTCATCATCTCCACCGACAAGGGCCTCTGCGGTCCCATCAACACCAACCTCGCGAAAGTCGTCCGCAAGGAAGTATCCTCCACCGCCGATTTCGTGACCGTCGGCCGCAAGCTGCGGATCATGATGGAAAAACTCGGCCGCAACGTCATCGCGGATTTCAGCGTCAAGGATCCCGTTCCTTTCGCCGATGCCCGTGCCGTCGCCGCCCTGCTGACCAAACAGTTCCTGGACAATAAATACGACAAGGTCACCGTCGTTTACACCCGCTTCGTCAACACGCTCAGCCAAGTGCCGGAAATGGTCCAACTGCTCCCCGTCGTTCCTCCGACCGGCTACGCGGATGCCACCGACACCAACGATTTCCTCTTCGAGCCTTCTCCCGAGGACGTCCTGGGAACCATCCTGCCGCTCTACGTGAACTTCCGCGTCTATCAGACGCTCCTCGAGGCCCGCGCTTCCGAACACTCCGCACGGATGGTCGCCATGAAGTCCGCCACCGACAACGCCAAGAAGTTCATCAAGGAACTCACCCTCGAGTACAACAAGCTCCGCCAGGGCGCCATCACCGCCGAGCTTCTCGAAATCACCACCGCCATGAAGGCGATGGAATGATGCTTTTCCTTTCCTGACTCCATGAAATTCATTTCCAAGATCACCCTCTCCTTCGCCATCGGGCTCCCGCTGCTCTTCGCGAATTGCGCCTCCATTGTCAGCAAGGGCAGTTGGCCGGTTTCCGTCCAGTCGCAGCCCGCCGGAGTGGATTTCATCATCGTCCGTGCCGACGGTACCACCGTCACCAGCGGCAAGACTCCTCAGATCGTCACGCTTGATTCCGGTTCCGGTTACTTCCGCACCGGCAGCTACGTCATCAAGACCCTGCGCAAGGGCAAGGTCGTCGGCGAACAGGAGCTGACCGCCAGCATCAACGGCTGGTATTGGGGCAATCTCGTTTTCGGCGGCCTCATCGGCTTCATCATCGTCGATCCCCTCACCGGGGCGATGTACAAGCTTCCCAAGGACGTCACCATTTCCGGTGGCAGCACCGCCGCCCTCGAAAAGAAGGGCTCCCTGACCATCGCGAGCATTGAGACGCTCACTCCCGAACAGCGCCAGCAACTGGTGCGCCTCTGAGATTCTAAAAAACGTATAAGAAGCAACCGCCTTTTCCCATGAGCAACCAAGGAACTATCGTCCAGATTATCGGCGCCGTCATCGACGCCGACTTCTCGCAGGCCACCAAACTGCCCGAGATCTACAATGCGTTGGAGATCCAATACGTCCTCAACGGCGTTGACACGAAGCTCGTGCTCGAGGTCCAGCAGCACCTGGGTGACAACTGGGTTCGCGCGGTTGCCATGTCCACCACGGACGGTCTCAAGCGTGGCATGGCCCTTGTCGATACCGGCAAGCCCATCGCCGTCCCCGTCGGCAAGCAGATCCTCGGCCGTATCTTCAACGTCACCGGCGATCTCGTGGACGAAAACGTGCCGCTGGCAGACATCAATTTCCGTTCCCCGATCCACCGCGCCGCTCCGAAGTTCACGGAGCAATCCGCGAATACCGAGGTGCTTGCCACCGGAATCAAGGTCATCGACCTCATCTGCCCTCTGCTCAAGGGTGGTAAGGGCGGTATGTTCGGTGGTGCCGGCGTCGGCAAGACCGTCGTCATCATGGAGCTCATCAACAACATCGCGAAGGCGCACGGCGGTTACTCCGTCTTCGCAGGTGTCGGTGAGCGGACCCGTGAAGGAAACGACCTCTACTGGGAAATGATCGAGTCCGGCGTTATCGCCACCGAAAAGGACGAGAGCGGCCACATCAAGCTCAACGCCGACGGCACGCCCGTCCTCGCCGAAGGCTCGAAGGTTGCCCTTTGCTACGGCCAGATGAACGAGCCTCCGGGTGCCCGTCTCCGCGTCGCCCTTTCCGCCCTCACCATGGCGGAACACTTCCGCGATGAGGACAACCAGGACGTGCTCCTCTTCGTCGATAACATCTTCCGTTTCTCCCAGGCCGGTTCCGAAGTGTCCGCCCTTCTCGGCCGGACCCCCTCCGCCGTGGGTTACCAGCCGACCCTCTCCGAGGAAATGGCCGGTCTCCAGGAGCGGATCACCTCCACCAACAAGGGGTCCATCACCTCCATC
>CAXTTX010000401.1:3113-5224 GCA_964247045.1 uncultured Verrucomicrobiales bacterium
TTACCAGCCAACACTGGCAACTGAAATGGGTGTGATGCAAGAGCGTATCACGTCAACCACAAGAGGTTCCATCACCTCTGTACAGGCCGTTTACGTTCCTGCGGACGACCTGACCGACCCCGCTCCCGCCAACACCTTCGCTCACCTTGACGCCACCGTGGTGCTCGAGCGTTCGCTCGCCGAGCAAGCGCTCTTCCCCGCCGTCGATCCGCTCGCTTCCACCTCCAAGGCCCTCGCTCCCGAGATCGTCGGTGCCGAGCACTACCGCGTCGCCCGTGGCGTCCAGCTCGTGCTCCAGCGCTACAAGGACCTTCAGGACATTCTCGGCATGGACGAGCTTTCCGACGAGGACAAGATGTCCGTCTTCCGTGCCCGGAAAATCCAGCGTTTCCTCACCCAGCCCTTCCACGTTGCGGAAGTCTTCACCAACGTCCCCGGCGTCCTCGTCTCCGTCGCCGACACCGTCAAGGGCTTCGCCGAGATCCTCGACGGCAAGCACGACGACGTCCCCGAAGGCAACTTCTACATGAAGGGTGGCATCGAATCCGTCTCCCGCGAATAATCCCCGGTTGGCAGTTCTTCAGGAAAGCGTCCACGGTCAATCCGCCCTCTTCCCTGAAAACTGAATAATCCGCAGGATTCTAGAGGCACTGACTTCCTTCGATTTCCTGCCTCAAAACCAGCAACTAGCAAACTCCTTAGATGCCTCTCCAACTCGACATCGTCACCCCCGAGAAGAAGATCTTCTCGGACGCCGTGGATAACGTCTATCTCCCCGGCGCGGACGGTGAAATGGGCATCCTGCCCCAGCACGCCGGTCTCGTGACCGCGCTGAAGCCAGGCGAGCTGCGCTACCTCTATCATGGCAAGGTCGAGACCCTCGCCATCGGCTCCGGCTTCGCCGAAGTCACCCAGACCAAGGTCATTGTCCTCACCGACAGCGCCCTCGGCGAAGCCGAGATCGACGAGGCCCACGTCGAGGAAGCCATCAAGCGTGCCCAGGAAAAGCTCGCCACCATCGACCACAACCTCGACACCGAGGAAGTCGCTTATCTCCAGGGCATCATCGCCAAGTCCGCTGCCGCCCTTCACTTCAAGCGCAAGTACCGCAACTGACGCAACCACCGCAACTGACGCACCCTCACAGGTCCCCCAATCTTCCAAAGCCATCCCGGTCCCCACCGGGATGGCTTTTTTCTTTCTTCAATGGACCGCAATGGGAGCGAAGCGGACATGGACGGCCACTTCAAAATCCAACAAGCCGTCAAAATTCATTCCGCCCCATCGTCCCCGCTTCTTCCACCGCACCGCCGAAGTCCGCAAGCCCGGAAGCGCGCAGCGCCTTGGACTGCGGCAGCCCGCTGCCGCTTTGGCTTCGCAGCCTGCTGCGAGCCCGTGAGCGTCATTGCAACCACGGAATCCTACATTGGGAAAAACCGCAGGCATGACGAATAAACAACCGGCCCTTCAGATCTGACCGTCTCCTCTCTTCCGGACCTACCCCGGCCGGGCCATTACCCGAAACAAGGGATCGCGGGTCCTTGCTGTCCACTGGATGGCGGTGGGGGAGGTGTTATCTTTTTCTCCACCACCGGAATCCATTAGGTGTGACACACCCAGATCCCTGTGCTGGACTCCTGCGGACACATCTCTCGCCCCTCGTTTTACCTCCATCCATTTCCCATAAAGTCCTCATCCTCTGGCATTCTCGTTCTCGCCAGCGCCGAACTCCGCTCAACCGCCACAGCCTCGCCTTGGGGCATTCGAAATATGGACAATTCCCCCTCCCGAATTGAAAAACCAAAAGTACCGCACCTCCCTCTCCCCAGATCCATCCACCCATTGATAATCAAAATATTAGACCTGAAATGACCCGAAAATGAGATGAAATTCATGGACAAAAGTGGACATTTTCCCCCACGCCCGACCTGTCCTTCCACCCGACATCCTCCTCCAATCTTCACCCTTTTCCAGTGGCACCAACTCCGTTTCCCGCTAGCCTGAAACCAAAACCGCTCTCCTTTCCCTGAAACCATGACCTTTTCCGAGAAGCGCATCGCCACGATCGCGCAAACCATGTCGGTCGATGCCGGCGAACTCGCCTCCATCAT
>CAXTTX010000402.1:0-5222 GCA_964247045.1 uncultured Verrucomicrobiales bacterium
CGATCGAAGATCATGGCGGCTTCCTCGTCGGTGCAATGCAGGGCGGGCAGGCGGTCCAGCCCGTGATCGGAGAGGCGGGCACCGGCGGCGTGGAAATCGTCGTGGCGCTTTTGCAGGGCGGCCAGCAGGTCGGAAAGGTGGAGGATGGCGATGTCCGAGACGCTTTCCAGTTTCTCGAGCCAAGGCTTGAGGAGTTCCGGGCGGTCCACGAGGAAGGCCTTGTCCGGGCGGAAGGTGGGGGCGACGACGGTTGTCAGGCCGGACGCGGCGATGGCCAGGTGATCATCGAGCGGATCCGCCGGATCATCAGTGGTGCCGACGACGCGGACGTCGAATTTCTTGAGCAGGCCGTGGGTTGAAAAGTCCGCCTCCGCGAGCTTCGCGTTGGTGCGGTCCCAGATTTCATCGGCGGTGTCGGGGGAAAGGAGAAGATCGATGCCGAAATAGCGTTGGAGCTCGATGTGCGTCCAGTGGTGGATGGGATTGCGCAAGGTGTAGGGCACGGTTTCCGCCCAAGCCTGGAATTTCTCGCGTGGAGAAGCGCCGCCGGTGATGAAGTCCTCGTCGATGCCATTGGCACGCATGAGCCGCCACTTGTAGTGGTCGCCGCCGAGCCAGATCTCGGAAATGTTCGACCAGCGGTGGTTGGTGGCGATCTCCTTCGGCGAGAGGTGGCAATGGTAGTCGATGATGGGCTGGTCTTTCGCAACCTCGTGGAACAAACGCCGGGCGGTCGGGGAATGGAGCAGGAAATTTTCGTCGAGGTAAGCCATTGCGAGACCATCACAGCTAATGGCGGGGCCGGGGCCAAGCGGGAAAATGGGGCAATTGGGTCAAACGAAAGGGAATGGGGAGTGCCGATTCGGCTCGCAGGGGGAACGGGAGAGGGCCTTGATAGAGGCCGCAATACCATGAGCCGGTCCTCTTACACGTCCCCTTCCCCTTCCCGCCTGCTCTTTCGTTTCCGGCTGGCGATGGTGCTTTTCATCTTCGGGCTCGTGATCAGCGGGGTGACGGCGTTTCCCCTGCTGACGGAGCTGAAGATGATGACGAATCTGCTGGGGATCAGCAATGTGGCTTCACCGGCGGGACAGGGCGGGGTGGAATTCTGGATCCTGACGGTGCGCAACGGGCTGGAGGATACCTACGGCAAATATCCGTGGGTGGCGTATGGGACGGATTGGCTGGCCTTCGGGCATCTGGTGATGGCGGGATTTTTCATCGGTCCGTTGATCCGGCCACAAGGCAGCCGGGCGACGTTGTGGACGGGCATCGTCGCCTGCGTCGGAGTGGTGCCGCTGGCGATGATCTGCGGGACGATGCGCGGGATTCCATTTTACTGGCAGATGATCGATTGCTCGTTCGGGGTGATCGGGCTCGTGCCGCTGGTGTATTGCTTGAAGGTGCTGGGGAAGTTGGAGAGGCGGAGGTGAATACCCCTCAGCGCTTCTTGTCATGGAAGCTGTTCAGCGCAGCCCCCAGAGCGTCGCGGGCACGGCCGGGAGGAAGGCCCGCGATGGTTTCGCGCATGGCAGCCTCATCCTTTTGGGACCAGTGACTCACGATGCGCTCGGCATAGGAGTTGTCGGTGAAAACCATCTCGCCGAAGTCTTGCATGTTTCGCAAATAGATGAGGTCGCTGAAATTGCGCGCGGCGGCGGCGGGATCAATGCGCGCCCAATAGTCACTGAAACGCAGCGAGAAATCCTGCTGGGAACCTCCGCGTTTCATTTTCTTCAGGCGGGCCAGCACGGCGGAAGCATCGGCATCCGCCCGGCTTTGAAGCAGCGCGTCCATGAACGCATTTCCTTCCTCGACACGATAAAACCTCAGATTCCCTGCTTCCAGGCGGTCGAAGGTTTGATCCGGATCCTCCGCGCCCAGCCTGCGCCCCACCTCATCAAGCTCGGCTTGCGTGCGGACCTCGCCGTTCATGAGCGATTGCAGAAGCTGGTCCGGCGTCATCAACTGGATGCGGCTTTTCAGGAACGCGCGGGTTCGCAGCGGGCTCTTCCGCTCGGCAAAAAGGAGGTCTACCGCCTTGTCGATGGGCAGGTTCGGATCCATCGCGCCGGATTGGGAGGAAACCATCCGGCCGATCCTCCCGCCGACGGTTTCCAGGGGATGCGCGATCTTGCGGTGCAGGGATTCCGCCGCTTCCATTCTTTCCGGCCGGTGTGGAAAAAACACATCCCGTGTGGCCAGCAGCGCCGCGCCGATGCCGAGGCCTATCAGCAAGCTGCCCAGATAGATGGATGCCTTCATTGTCTCGTGCCTCCCCATTTCAAGCTGGCGCGCATTGCATCGGTCTTCGCGCCGGGTGCTTGCCGGGAAAGCCAACCTTCGGCCGCGGCGGAGTCCATCTCATGCCACCGGCGGATGAAGGCCTGGAGCGTTTCCGTGCCCTGTGGCGTTTGGGCGAAACTGTCCGGCAATTGTTCGGCGGCACTGGTGACGGCGGCGGGGTCGCTCCAGCTCGCACCCTTGACCACGCCTTCATGAATCCACGTGAGTTGTTCTTCATTCCCCGCGATTTTCTCGAGGTCCGGCAGGTTTTTCGTGAAGTTGACCATGGCGGCCTGGGCGAAGGTGCGGATATTCTCCCCGGTCCAGTCGGGAGGGAAGCCACCTGATAGATCACGGGCGGGACTGGCCTTGCCAGGAATCAGCGAGGAGCCCGCGGTGTAGGTCGCCCACCAGTAGATCGCGGCGTTGCGGACCTGCAACCTCAGCGCGGGGTCGGTGATGTGGTCCGCGATGGCGAGACCCTCGAAGCCGCGGACTCTGGCCACATCGACCGCCAGCGTTTTCAAGAGGTTCCGTTTCGCCTCCTCATCCGGATAGGTCGCCACCCAGTCGCCGGCGGCCAAGGCATCCGACGCGGCCCAGAGCTTCGCCACCTGTTCGAACAAGGAGCGGTCCACCTCCGGCCAGTCGCGGGCAATTCGATCTACCAGCAGGGCGGCCTCGCGGGGCTGGCGCTCGCACTTGTACGCGACGAATTCCGATAGAAACCCCCGCTGCTCCTTCGACTTGTTTGCCAGGATGACGGCGAGCGCGCCCTCGGGATCCTGGTTCAGCCAGGTGACCATGACGGCGCGTTTCGCCTGATAAGAAAAGTCCCCGGCTCCATCCACGCGGGCGAGCGCCCCCGCGGGATCGAACTCCGCCCAGCGTCCGAACAATGCTCCGGCGATCTGCTGGAAGCGGGAATGATCCTTCGTCTCCAGCAAAATCCGCAAGACATCTTCCAACGATTCCCGCGGCACAAGAAACATCAGCGCACGCAGGCGGCTCTCCCCGAGCGGGCCCGGGTTTGCGGCGGCATCGTGCTCCGCCACGGCCAGCCTCACCATTTCCAGCGTGAAGCCCCGGTCGCGCTTGTCACGGCTGGCCGGTCCTGACGCGTCATCCGCCGCGGATGCCAAAGGCGACTCCCCGGATGACATCAAAGGGGCTCGCTGCATGGCGGTTCCCCATCCGTAAGCAAGCAAGACCCCGCTTGCCAGACTGATCGCAATTCCTGTTTTCATGGTGAGTAAGACGGCTGTCTTGCCAAGGAGGCCTGCGGCTTCACACGGGCCTGCCTCGAACGCCTGCCGGGTGAGGCTGACCAAGACCGGGCCGGCCAATCCGGCCTCCGCCCGCGCGCTGGTGAAGAAGACTCCCAGAGTCACCGTGGAAACGGTCACGCCGCGGCTCCTGAGTCTTCCCGCGAGTTTTTGCAGCGCGCGGCCGCTGCGCTTTTGCCAGGCCTCCGCGGTGCCGCCGAGACTTTCAGCAATGGCTTGGAAAGTATGACCCTCCAGATAGTGGAGCGTGAGGACCTCGCGGTCCTTCCCGCCCATGGCATTGAGGGATTGATCAAGTTCAGGCGCGACTTTCGCTGCAAGTCCCTGCTCTTCCGTCGTCGTTTCACTCATCTGATAGGCCATTGTTTCGCGGATCCTCCGGCTGGCGGATTTCCTCCGCGATTTCCTTGCTTCCAGAAGGACGACCCGGTGGAGCCAGGCGCCGAGGGATCTCATTTCGCCGAGCTGCGGCGCGCGCCGCGCCAGCACGATCAAGGCCTGCTGGAGGATATCCTGTGCCTCGGCCCGGTCACCGCAGATGCGGCAGGCGGCGGCGAAGACCATCGCCTGGTGCCGTCGCACGAGTTCCGCGAAGGCAGCCTCATCCCGGCGGCGGACGAAATCGTCCAGCAGGGCTTGGTCGGTTTTATCGGAGGCGGCGGGCATTCATCGAATAAGTGCCAGCCGCGGCGGAAAAACGGACAAAAAAATCCCGGCATCCCACGGAATGGGACGCCGGGATAGAAGACGAATCAACGAATCAACGCAGGAAGGCCTCGTGCAGTCCGCCGTCCACCGTGACGATCTGGCCGGTGGTCTTGCTGAGACGTTGCGTGACGAGCAGGAAATACGCCTCCGCCTGGTCGGCCGGAGTGATCGGAGATTTCGTCAAGGTGCGGTCCGCGTAGAACTGCGCGAGCTTCGTCACCAGCGAATCGGTTTCCTCATCCTCGGTGAAGGGGATGTCATACTTCGCCAGCGATCCGATGACGCGGTCGCGCGGGAACATGGCGGAACCTTGGACGACCGTAGCGGGAGCAACGCCATTCACCCGCACCAGCGGGGACAGCTCGATGGCGAGCTCGCGGACGAGATGGTTCGCGGCAGCCTTGGACGTGTCATAGGCGAGCGAGCCCTTCTTCGCCACGGCGGCGTTCGCGGATGTTGTTAGGACCAGGTTTCCGCGCAGGCCCTGTTCCTTCCAGGTCTTGGCCGCTTCATCGGCGACGAAGTAGCTGCCGGTGACATTGATGCCAAAGGTGAGCGCCCACTTGTCATCCGGGATGTGGCCGGAGGTGTCGCTGGGAACGAAGATGCCGGCGGTGACGCAGATGGAATCGAAGCCGCCGTAGGCCAGCGCCACCTTGTCGAGCATCGCGCGGATGCTGGCGCGGTCGGTGATGTTCGCCGCGAGGCCGATGGCCGGGCCGCAGGCGGAGATCCAGGTTCCCGCCACGCCGATGCCGACTCCATACTTGTCCGTGATCTCCTTCGCCGTGGCCTGCGCCGCGCCTTCATTGAGATCCACGCAGACGATGTGCGCGCCTTCCTTGACGAGACGGTGCGCGGTTTCCTTGCCGATGCCGGATCCGGCGCCAATAACGATGATGACCTGCCGCGCGAGTTCTTTCTCGGCGGGCATGCGCTTCA
>CAXTTX010000403.1:0-4883 GCA_964247045.1 uncultured Verrucomicrobiales bacterium
GCGGATTCCTTCTCTTGGAGATGGTTCTCGCGCTGATGGTATTCGGCATCGCGGTGACGGGCTTCACGGTAGCGCTGCGGCGCATGGCACAGGCGGCCAGCATGGCGCAAAGCGAGCTGCGGATCACCCGCATCCTGGACAGCGCGATCGACGAAACCCTTTCCCTGCCGGTGCTGGAGGAAGGCGACACGAGCGCCACGGTGGGCGAGACGGGCATCGAACTGAACACCACGATCAAGTTGCTCGACGAGATGGAGAACGAGGACGGACAGCTTTTGCAGGACATGTACGACATCAAGATCAACGCCCGCTGGTATGAAGGCGGGCAATGGCACGAGCGCGAGGTGGAAACCTGGCGCTACGGCCGCATGTATCAACCATGAGAAGCCACCCGCACAGCGCCCGGTCCCGCGGATTCACGTTGCTCGAGCTCGTGATCGCGATGCTGTTGCTCGGCATCATCATCGGGATGGTTTTCGGCACGGCCAAAACCGCGCTGGCGCTGGGCAACCGCATCGTCGAAACGCAGAACGAGGAAATGCTGAACCAGGCATTTTTCGAACTGCTGGGGCAGCGCTTCTCGTCGCTGCCGGGGAACACCCGCTTCGACCTGCAATCGAACGATTCGGGATCGCACTACCTTTCCGACCTGACCTTGCAGAACGTGCCGTTGAGTTTCACCTGGGGAGGCGAGGCGCGGATCGCGAAGGCGGTGCAACTGAGCACGGTGAAGAAGCGTTCCGGTTATCTGGACGTCGTGCTGAAATATTATGAGAACGAGATCCTGGAAGACTCCGCTTCCACATTCAAAAGCAATGCGACGGACAACAAGCCTTTTGCGGAGATCGTGCTGCTGACAGACGTGGCCTACTTCGAGTGGCGGGTGCTGGACGGCCGCTCGATGGAGTGGGATTACAAATGGGATTTGCAGGGCCGGCTGCCCTTGCAGGTGGAGTTGACCATGGCCATCGGCGCGAAGGGCGAGGAACTCCGGGAGGTGTTCTGGATCGCCCCGAAACAAAGCCCGGAAATCCGGATGCGGGGTGTGGCACAAAGCAGCAATGCGGCTGATGGCGGAGGTGGCGGCAGCAACAATCCGCCTCCAGTCAACATCCCCAACGGTCCAGGGGCCCCCGATGGAGGTCGTCCCGGCGGTCGTCCCCGTGGCGGTGGCGGCGGAAATTAGAATAAAGCCCGAGAAACAACCATGATATCCCCTTCAACCAAAACCAGGAACAAGCGCGGCGCGGCGCTGATGGCGGTGCTTTGGCTGATCGCCATCTTGTCGATGGCCTGCATGGCATCCCTGCGGGTGATCAAATTCGACATGGAAATCGCCTCGGCGAAGGTCCACGGGTCGCGGGCTCGGCAAATTGCAGAAATGGGAATCGCGGTGGGCTCGAACCCGTCGGTGAAACGCACCGACCCGATTCTGAAGCAACTTGACCAAGCGAGCGGCGAGGGCTTCGAGGTGAAGGTCGGCTCCGAGGGCGGACGTTTCAACATCAACTACATCATCCTCCAGGACGACAAAGAGCTGCTGAAAAACATCTTCGTCGACTGGGGAATGGAACTGGATGAGGCACAGGACCTGACGGACGCGTTGAAAGACTGGGTGGATGAGGACAACAACGAGGAACTGAACGGCGCGGAGGAAGGTTACTATGAAAAGCTTGGCCGGGTGAACCAGCCCTTCAACCGGCCGTTTTACGATTTGAGCGAAATGAGCCTCGTCCGCGGCATGAACCGCGTGGAAGCGCTGAAGCCGGACTGGAAGGATTGGTTCACGATCTGGAGCGGCGGCGCGTTGGACGTCAACGAGGCCTCCGCCGAATTGATCGCGGCAGCGGCGGAGATCCCGGTCGAAAGCGCGGACATCGTACCGGAAAAGGTGCGCGGGGATGACGGCGTCCGGGATACGGAGGATGATGCCGAATTTCAACAAGCGTCGCAGGCGCTTGATCTTTTGGGTATCGGTGCCAATGGTCGGCCCGATCTTGCCAAACGTTTCACCGCGAAAGACCCGACCATGCGCATCGAATCGGTCGGTTATGCGGAAGGTGCGAAGCGCAAGATCACCGTCATTTTGGCGAACCGCACCGGCCGGCCCACCCTTCTCGAAAAAACCGAAGAAATCATTCCGTGAGCAAAACCACTGAAAACGTGCTGCTGGCCCCCGGCGAATCCGGCTGGGAAATCTGGACCGCCGCCCCGGGAGCCGGCTATACGCTGAAAACCTCGTCCACCGTCGAGCTGGCGGGGGAATTGAGTGAAATCCCCGCAGGGGATCTGGTGCTGTTGTTCCCGGTGAAGTCGGTGACAGCGGTGCCCATGCGGGTGACCAGCGATGACGAGGCCCTTTTCCCCGATCTGGCGGCGCTGCACGCGGAGCGGCTGGGCCTGCGCCCAGACCCGCTGGCGGGACAACTCACGGATGTATTTGTGATTGCCCGGGAAGCGGAGAATTCCGCCCTGGTTTCCATCCTCCTGCGTGCACCGGGCGAAGGGGAGATCCCGCCGCGCGGACCGAAGGGATTCGATGTCTCCGCCCGGGCCTTCGCTCTGCCAGGTGACGCGCTGGCCGTGTGGAAGGAGTTCGGAAAGTGGGTGTTTAGCCTCTATCACCAAGGAAAACTGGTTTATTGCCAGGCCACGTCGGGAATTTCCGGTAGCCCGGACGAGGCGCTGGCGCGGGAAATCCGCCTGGCGTTGATTCAGCTTTCGATGCAAGGGCTTGAACTGGAACCGACCCAGATCGCGCTGTGGACGGGCTCGGAAGGAGTGAGCACGGCGGCACTTGCGGCGGCATTCCGTGCCCCGGTACAAATTTCGCCGAGGCCGGCGCCGGTCCTGCCGGACCCGCTGAGCAAATTGCTGCCCGCGGACGTGCGCGCCGCGCGGAAAGCCGCGGTGAAACGCCGCAACGTGGTCATGGCGGCCGCGGCGGTGGGCGTTCTTTACCTCGGAGTCATCGGCTGGTATGGCTACGGCCTGTGGAAGGACATGGCCGCGACCAAGCAACTGGTGGCGGAGGCGGAAGAGATGAAGCCGGATGCCGAGCGCTACTCCAACCACATCGCCAAATGGGACGAGCTCGCGGACGCGCTCCAGTTGAAAAATTCTCCCGTGGAACTGCTAAGCAAGGTGGCCTCCTGCATCCCGCCGAACAGCGGGCTGCGCCTGAAAACCGCCGAACTCAGCTCCGCGGAAATCAAACTGCAAGGGGAGGCCCAGACGTTCGAGCCCGCCAACACCTTCAGCCTCAACCTCGGAAAAAACCGGGATCTGGGGGAATTCACTTGGGAAACCCCGCCGGCCAACCAATCCACGCGCGGTTGGGAGTTTTCCTACAATGCCGTTTCCAAGACGCTGACCCCGCAGCAGCAGTAATGATTTCCGCCAATCACTGACAAGATTCGGCCTGCCCGGCTTTAATACTGTCACGAACCCCTTTCCCGCCCTTCCCCGCCCCGTATCTCATGTCCGATCGCGAAAAAAAATTGCTCCTGTTCTTCAGCCTTGCGGGCTTCGCCATCGTCAACTTCCTGGTTTTCAACTACGCGGTCTCCAAAAAGGCGGAGATCGAGGGGGATCGTAAAAAGGCGGAAATCCAGTTGGCCCAGGCGAAGGTTTTCCACAACAGCAGCGAAGAGATCCTGGACGAAATGGACTGGCTGGACGAGCACGAGCCGGAACCGGCCGCACCGCAGGAGGTGCAAACCAAGTTGCAGGCCTTCGTGGAACGCGAGGCCAAGGCCACCGGGCTGACCATCAAATCCCAAAAGGCCAGCACCCAGGCGGAGCCGGGCAAGATTTACCACCGGGTGAGGCTGTTGATCACGGTGACGGGTAACGAACAGTCGCTCTACCAGTGGTTCGGCCGCATCAACGTGCCGGACCAGTTCCGTTCCGCGACGCAGATCCGCCTCTCGCCGAACGCCCAGGATGACACGCAGATCGATTGCACGGCCACGGTGGAACAGTGGTTTGTCCCGGCCACCACCTGAACCTCTTCCACCCGCAGCCACCGTGAAAACTCCCTACTTTTCCTGCATTCTCCTCGCCGCCTGCGGCGTGGCGACGGCCGATGTCCCGAAGAAGATTCCGGAAACGCGCTATTCCAGCCTGTGGATGAATTCACCTTTCACGACCAAACCGCCGCCCGCGGAGGCCGCGGCTGTCGCGAACCCGCTGGAGGATTACGCCCTGATCGGCGTTTCCCCGATCGGGGAAGGCAAGTTCCGGGTGACGGTCATCAGCAAGAAGTCGCCTGAGACGCGCATCTACGTGGAAACCGGGAAAGAGAACGAGGAAGGATTCGCCATCAAGTCCGTGAACAAGAAGAAGGGCGATCCCCTCTCGACCACGGTCGTGATGGCCTCCGGCAACAAGACTGGCACGCTCAAGTTTGACGAGAAATTGCTCACGCTGGCCGCGCCGCAGGCTCCCGCGCAAAATCAGCAACCGGGTCAGCCCGGGCAGCCGGTGAACCCGAACCAGCCGCAGGTCCAGCCCGCGCCGGGTCAACCACAGCCGGTGGCGGGAGGCAACGTCGCCGCACGCCAACCCCGCGCTCGCGTGGTCCCGCCACCCACCGCCCAACCCGCCAACAACGGGGCCGGTCAGGCGACGCAAGGCCAGCGTGGCAACAGCGGCCGGGACCGCCGCCGTCCGTAACCCTTCCCTCCGCTCTATCCTTCAATGCATCCCGCGCGCCCATTCCTTTTCCTGCTTCTCAGCGTTCCCGCCATCGCCGGCACGCCCCGGAAGGTGGATTCCTCGCGCTATGACGAGCTCTGGAAGGTTTCTCCTTTCACGACTCCGAAAATCGGGGATCTCAAGCCGCCGGAGCCAGATCCCTTCGGAGGCTATAGCCTGCTCGG
>CAXTTX010000403.1:4893-5207 GCA_964247045.1 uncultured Verrucomicrobiales bacterium
GAACATCGGCAACGACCGCTTCCGGGTGACCTTGGTTGACAAGGCCTCGCCCGACACCCGCATCCGGGTGGATAGCGGATCTGCCAACCCGAAAGGTTTCAGCATCGTCCAAGTAAACCCGAAGGACGGACAGCCGCTGGCCACCACGGTGGTGATGGCGGTGGGTTCGCGGACGGGAACCGTCACGTTCGACGAAAAGTTCCTGGCTCCCGCCAAGGTCCAGCCGGAGGCCCCGAAAGAGATCGCCCCTAACCCGTCCGGCATGCGTCCGCCACGGAGCCGGGTGATCCAGCCACCCACCAAAACGCCCGCCG
>CAXTTX010000404.1:0-538 GCA_964247045.1 uncultured Verrucomicrobiales bacterium
GACAACAGCAACATCGCGGAAAGCTACGGCGGCGTCACCACCCCGCTCACCTTTTCCTTCGCCCGCCGCATCTACGAATCCGCCTATCGCGAGTTCTGCAAGCTCATGTCGGTCCCCGCCGCACGGATCGAACGCTCGGACGATGTCTTCCCGCAGATGCTCGGACTCATCCGCGGCCGCGTTTATTACAACCTGGTGAGTTGGTATCGCGTCCTCGCGCTGCTTCCCGGTTTCCAACTGAACCGCGGTTTCATGGAACAGATGATGGGCGTCCGCGAACCGCTGCCCGATGAAATCGTCCGTAAAATCGTCGCGGAAAACACCACCGGCCGCTTTGCCGATGGCATGGCCCTGGCGGGAACCTGCTTCGGTCTCATCCGCCAGCTCGCCGGATTGAAAGGCCAGATCGCCCGCTTCGAGGTGCGCCTCAACACCGCTCTGGGCGCGCCGTTGGTGCCCCTGCGCGACATGACCGGCGAGGAACTCGTCGCCCACTACCGCGATCTCGAACGCCAGCTCCTCAAGAAATGGGACGCCC
>CAXTTX010000404.1:548-5199 GCA_964247045.1 uncultured Verrucomicrobiales bacterium
CGCGATGATCTTCTATGGCATGCTCCGCGGCCTTTGCAAAAAGTGGCTCGGTGATTCCACCGGCACCTTGCAGAACGAACTCCTCCTCGATTCCGGCGAGATCATCAGCGCCGAGCCCCCACGGCGTATTGCGAAGATGGCGGCTATCGCCCTCTCCCACCCCGAACTGGTGCGCGTTCTCTCTGATCCGGAAATCGACTCTTCACGGAAGTCGATCCTTCTCCGCGAGCTTCCCCAACTCGCCGCCGCTTTCGAATCCTATCTCGACGACTTCGGTGACCGCTGCTTGGAAGAGCTCAAGTTGGAAAGCCCGACGGTCCGCGACGACCCCGCCACCCTTCTCATCTCGATCGGTGCCATGGCAAGCCGCCCGGAACCGGAACCCCATCAGCCGTTGACCGTCGTGGAAGACCCGTCGCGCCGCCTGAACCCCTTGCGCCGATACTTCTTCCGCCGCATCCTCCACCAGGCCCGCGAACGCGTTCGTTCCCGCGAGAACCTCCGCTTCGAGCGCACCCGCCTGTTCGGCCGCGTCCGTGCGATCTTCCGCGAACTCGGCCACCGCCTCCATTCGGACGGCATCCTTTCCGCCCCCGGCGACGTCTTTTATCTGGAGGTCGGTGAAATCCTCGCCGCTTGGGAAGCCACTGGCACCACCGCCGGCTTGGGCAATCTCGCGGACCAGCGCCGTGCGGAGTTTGCCATCTATCAGGAATCGGAAACTCCCCCCGATCGCTTCGAAACCCGCGGCCCCGTCCACCGCCACGATCGCTTCGAAAGCACCCGTGTCCCTGAAACCATCGAATCCTCGCTTTCAGGAACCGGTGCCTGCCCTGGCCGCGTGACCGGCCGCGTCCGTGTCGTCATCGACCCCCGCGGTGCCCGCCTGGAGCCGGGTGAAATCCTCGTCGCCCGCCAGACCGATCCCGGATGGGTCGTCCTTTTCCCGGCCGCCGCCGGCCTCCTCGTCGAGCGCGGCAGCCTCCTTTCCCATTCCGCCATCGTCTCGCGCGAACTGCGGGTGCCCTGCATCGTTTCGCTGCCCGGCATCACCACCACCCTCAAGACCGGCGACCTGGTCGAAATGGACGGCGCCCTTGGAACCGTGCGGATCATCGAAGAATGAGCACGTCGGAAATCCAGCACCGCGCCGACTTTTCCGCGATCCGCTACGCGCAGTGCTGGGAGGACTCGCGCCTGCTCTCCGCCGCCCTCAAACCCGGGGGATGCCATTGTCTCAGCATCGGCTCGGCAGGGGATAACAGCTTCGCCCTGCTCGCCGCGGGCGCGGCCTCCGTGACCGCCGTGGAAATGAACCCCGCCCAGATCGCCTGCATCGAACTACGGCGTGCGGCATACCTGGCGCTCGATCATCCGGAGTTCCTCGAATTGATGGGTTCGCGCCCCTCATCCCGGCGCATTGAATTCTACCGCGCCTGTCGCACCATGCTTCCTCCGGAAACCCGCGCCTTCTGGGACGCGCAACCGGAACTCGTCACAAACGGCATCGGTTCCGCCGGCAAGTTTGAGCGCTACTTCTCGGTCTTTCGCAGGTTCGTCCTGCCCTTAGCACATCCACGCAAACGCGTGCTCTCCCTTCTGGATGCCCGTTCTCCCGGAGACCGTGCCCGTTTCTATCAGGATGTCTGGAACAACCGCCGCTGGCGCTGGATCTTCCGCATCTTCTTCTCCCGCACGCTCATGGGCGCGCTCGGCCGCGACCCGGAGTTCTTCAAATACGTGGAAGGCTCCGTCGCGGACCGCATCCTGCTCCGCACCCGCCATGCTCTCGTCGAACTCGATCCTTCGGAGAACCCCTACCTGCATTGGATCCTCACCGGCACCCATGGCCACGTGCTGCCTGACGCTTTGGAGGAAAAAAACTTCCAAGTCATCCGCGCGGCCCTCCGGGAAGACCACTTCAAAGTCGTCCACGCATCCATCGAGGCTTGTCTCGCGGCAAACCCGGAAAAGAAGTTTGATGCCTTCAACTTGAGCGACATCTTCGAATACATGAGCGAGGCCAACACCGCGGAGCTATTGGCGAAACTCGTCGCCGCGTCGAATCCCGGCGCCCGCCTCGCCTATTGGAACATGCTCGCCCCGCGCTCGCGTCCGGACTCCCTGGCGGAACGCCTCAAACCTTGTGCTTCCGAAGCCGCCGCGCTCTTCGCCCGCGACCGTGCTTTCTTCTACAGCCGTTTCGTGGTGGAGGAGGTCGCCGGTTGAGCGCTCGCGAATGGCTCGCGGTGGCTTCCGTGCTGGCGGGATTGTTTGCCGGCCTCTTCGCCATCCGCGTCCTCGCCCGGCGCGCCGGCTCCGCACCCGAGGTCGCGAGGAAATCCATCCATGTCGGCATGGGGCTCGCCTGCGCCGCCTTTCCCTGGATTTTCGACCGCCCCTTGCCGGTCATCATGCTGGCGTCCATCGCGCTCATCCCTCTCCTTTTGATCCGTTTCCTCCCCGTCCTGCGCCATGGCATCGGCTCCTCGCTTCACGCCATCCAGCGCCCTTCCTATGGCGAGGTCTTGTTCGCCCCGGCCGTCGCCTTCGTCTTCACCCTGGCCGATGGCGACCGCGAACTCTATCTGATTCCTCTCCTCATCCTCACCATGGCGGATGCGGCCGGTGCCTTGGTCGGCACCCGCTGGGGCAAGCGCCGCTACGGCTCGGGACAGGGATTCAAAACCGTCGAGGGCTCGGTCATCTTCTGCCTCGTTGCGTTTCTCTGTGCTTTTCTCCCGCTCTTGCTTGGCCATCGCGTCGATGTCCTCCACGCGCTGTGGATCGGTCTCATCCTCGCGATCCTCTCGATGATGGCGGAGGGTTTCTCCGACCGCGGCTTTGATAACTTGGTCCTCCCGGTCGGTTGCTTTTTCGTCCTCGGCAAATTGCTGCCTTTGGAAATGCCCTCCCTCCTTGGCAGGTTCCTGGTCCTGGCAGTCCTGTTCATCGTCGTCTTTTCCGGTTCCCGTTGGTCCACCTTGAGCGGCGGCGCCCTCCTCGGCACCGTTCTCCTGGGCTACGGCTGCGCTGTGCTTGCCGACTGGCGCTTCGCCATCCCGCCCGCCGCTGTATTCGTTTGCCACGTCGTTACCACCCGCAAACATGATCTCACCGGGAAGTTCGACCATCGCCTCGACGCCGTGCTCTCGCACACCATCGCCTGTCTCCCTTGGGTGCTCGCCGTGGACGCCGGGAAATCAGCCTCATCCGTCGCCCTTGCCGGCGTCTCCCTCGCCATGGGCGCGCAACTCTCGATGCTCGACGCGGCCACCCGCGCCTGCCTCCCCGGCAAGCCGCCGACACCCCTCCGCTCTCCGCTCAAAGGCTTCCTCATCGCGACTCTCCCCGGCCTCGCCTGCCTTTGGCCGGAGTGGCGCTCGATGCTTCTCCCTGCCGCCGCTGGCTTCGTCACCATCGCGCTGGCGACTTGGACTCTGGGCAAAATCCATCCACTCTGCCGCGGGCAAACCACCACCCTCTGGATCATCCAGGGTCTCCTCGCCCTCGCCGCCTCTCTCCCCGCACTGCTCATTGGCCGATGAAACACACGCCACACGTTTCCGATGGACCCGCGCTCCCGGAATTCTCCCCGGCCCCCGGCCTCATGGACCCTGCCATCCTCGCTCCGCCCTCGGAACATCCCGACGCGCGTGTCATTCTAACAAATGACTCCGGCCTCATCGTCGCCTTTGCCGCCCTGTGGTGGCGGGAAACCCCGCTCCTCGATGGCCAACGCATCGCCTCCATCGGCGGCTTCGATGCCACCGACGCGGAATCCGCCCGCGAGCTACTCGACGCATGCCTCTCTCACCTCCGCCACACCGGCTGCCAACACGCGGTCGGTCCCATGAATGGCAACACCTGGCGTCGCCACCGCTTCGTCGTCGAAAGCCATGGCCGCGCGCCCTTCCTCCTTGAACCGCGCAACCCCGCTCCACACCCCCTCTGGTGGCAGCAGGCGGGCTTCACCATCCTCTCCCGCTATTCATCCTCCCTCATGCCCCTCGACGGTACCGCCACCCTCCCCGAGGCCGTGGCGAAACGCCTCGCCCGCTCCGGCGTGGTTGTTAGGAAAATCGATCCCGCCCGCTACGACGCCGAACTCAGCATCATCCACGACATCAGCCTCAAGGCCTTCGCGGACAACTTCCTCTACACACCGCTCGATGAAACCGATTTTCTCGACGCCTATCGCAAGGTCCGCGACCACATCGATCCGGATCTCGTCATGATCGCGGAACGAAACGGCGTCCCCTGCGGCTTCGTCTTCGGCATTCCGGACCTGGAGGCCGCCGCCCGCGGCGAAAAGCCCGCCCTCATAGTCAAAACCCTCGCCGTCGATCCGGAATCGCGCTGCGCCGGCCTCGGCACCCTCCTCGTCGACGAACTCCACCGCGTCGGCCGCGAAAAGGGCTACACAGAGGCCATCCACGCCCTCCAGCACGAGACCAATACCTCCCTGAAAATCACTGGCCGCCACCATGGCGAGGTGCTCCGCCGATACGCCCTCTTCTCCCGGCCGCTATGAATCTCGCCTCGCTGCTTGCCGCGAACGCCCGCGAATACCCCGGCCGTCCCGCGCTCATCGATCACCATCAGGGCAAGGACCGCGTCGTCTCCTATCTGGATTTATCAGATCACGTTT
>CAXTTX010000405.1:0-5191 GCA_964247045.1 uncultured Verrucomicrobiales bacterium
GACTGCGGAAGCCCTGCTGCCGCTTTGGCTTCGCAGCCCTGCTGCGAGCCCGTGGGCGTGATTGCAATGACGGATTCATCCATTGAAACGACTTGCACGGATTCATCCATTGAAACGACTTGCATCCATCCATCCTGCCGCAGCCCGAGGCGCTCCCACTTTCACCCCTCACCCCAAAATCGCCTCCGTCATCCTCAGCGCCTGCACATTCGCCTTCACCGCGTGTACCCGGTGCAGCATCACCCCTTGCTCCCTCGCCCGTGCCGTCATCGCCACCGTCGGCCACTCCCGGCTGGCCAGGTCTATCGTCCCCAGCACTTTCCCGATGAACGATTTCCGGGACACTCCTAACAGCAACGGCCGTCCCCCCACCCCCAGCCGGTCCAGCGCCCTCAGCAACTCCAAATTGTGCTCCAGGTTCTTCCCGAAGCCGATTCCCGGATCGAAACAAATCGCCTCCCGCGTGATGCCCGCCGCCACCAGCGTTTCCAGCCGCTCTTCGAAAAACTCCCTCACCTCCGCCACCACGTCCTCATAATGCGGCGCGAGCTGCATCGTCCGCGGGCAGCCCTGCATGTGCATCGCCACCACCCCGCAGCCGCCCGCCGCGCACACCCCCGCCATCTCCGGGTCGGAAACCAGCCCGCTCACGTCGTTCACGATGTCCGCGCCCGCTGCCAGCCCGGCCACCGCCACCGCCGCCTTCATCGTGTCGATGGAAATCATCCCCTCCCATTCCTCCCTCAGCGCGGCGATCACCGGCACCACCCGCGCGATCTCGTCCTCCGCCGAAACCTCCGGCGCTCCCGGCCGCGTCGATTCCCCGCCCACATCGATGATCTCCGCCCCTTCCGCGATCATCTGCCGCGCGTGTTCCAGCGCCGCTTCCAACCCCGGATGGCGTCCGCCGTCCGAAAACGAATCCGGCGTCACGTTCAGGATTCCCATCACCCGCGCGCGGCGTGACAGGTCCACTTCCCCCCGGCGCGTTTTCCAGATCATCGGTCGAAAATTGGCGGCTTGCAGCGTGCCGCCTCCCGCGTTTACTTTGCCTGCCATGAAAGTGCTGGCAACTTGGAAAATCTCCCTCCTCGCCGTGGCCCTCCTCGCCTCCGTGGCGAATGCCGCCAACGAATACGAGGGTGTCGATGGTCCCAACGTCCGCTTCATGCGCCAGGAGGACGGGTCCCGTTCCGTTTTCATCCGCAGCCCCGACAACAAGACCCTCACCAAGAAAACCTTCTCTGCCAACGGCGTCCGCACCATGGTCACCACCTACCGCATGGATGCCAGTGGCAATCCCGTCGGCTGCAAGATCAAGGACGGCCTCGACCAGGAACTTTTCAAGGTCAGCTACGGTTACGACAAGAACACCGGCCTCCTCGTTTCCGAGCTCATGTTCGATTCCCGCGTCAAGCGCATGAGCCCGAACACCGGTAAGGAAATGCCCGTCCAGCGTGTCGTCTACCTCTATGATGCCGAGGGCAAGCGCAGTGCCCCCATCGTTTACAACCTTCTTCCCGGCAAAACCTTCGAGGAAGTCTTCGGCGTCAAATCCTCCGCCCTCGATGTCAATCCCTTCAAGGACGGCAAGCGCTGATTCATAAGTGATGTTGGCGAAAAGGGTAATCTTCGAGGGCCGCGTCCAGGGCGTCGGCTTCCGCTATACCGTCAAGGATCTCGCCCGCGGCTTCGAGGTCCGCGGCTGGGTGAAGAACCTCCCCGAAGGCACCGTCGAGCTCCAGGTCATGGGCGAACCCGATGAGGTCGAATCCTTCATCAAGGAAATCGCGGAGGAATCCAACGTCGCCCACCACATCAAGAACCTCACCTCCATGAAGATCCCCCCCTTGGAGAACTGCCCCGGCTTCACCATCGAACGCTGAGGAACAGCCTCTCTAACTGTAGCTGGGTTGAGACTGTGGCTGAATGGGAGCGAAGCGGACATGGCGGGCCTGGCATTCCTGAATCCGCCCGCAAACGTCCCGTCCCGGTCCGCTTAGGGGACGTCTCGTCCCCGTCTCCATGACGGGCGTCCGCTGTCCCGTATTTGTCCTGTAGGTCCTATCCATCCTATCTCTTATCCCCCCTTTCAAACCTGCTCCTGCTCCGGCGTCACCTCCGGAATCACCTCATCCGGCCCCTCTTCCTCCACCTTCCGGATCAACCCCAGATACGAAACCGTCCCCACCAGGTACAACCCCGAGGTTGTTAGAAAAACCACCCAATACGGCAGCTCATGCGACCTCAGCTCCTTGAACATCCGCGCCGCCAGCCACCACGACCCGCTCCAGATCGCACCGCTGCACGCGCTCATCAGCTCCCGGTTCCTCTCCCCCACATACGTCATTCCCAGCTCGCTCGTCGCCGGTCCCGCCATGTTCATCAGCGGCTGCCGCAGGATGAAACAAACCACCGCCACCGGCAGCGCCCACACCGCCTCCTTCCAGATCTCCGTCAGTCCCATCACCGCCAGCATCAGCACCGCCAGCGATTGCACCCCCAGGATCGCCCCGCGCCATCCCAGCCGCCGCTTCACCTCCGGCACGATCAATCCCAGCACGAACACCAGCACATAGCTCACCGACCCATACGCCGAATACGTCGCCGGCTTGAGCTGATAGACATGGCTGAAAAACAAATTCAGGAACTGGATGCTCAGTCCCGCCCCCGTCGCGATGCATAGCGTCGGCACCAGCGCCCGCAACAACAGCGGCACGTCCTCCCGGTGTACGTGCATCCAGTGCGGCCGTTCCGTCTTCGCCGGCACCGGGTCCGGCAGCTTCCAGTAAAGGAACACCGCGCCGAAGCCCGCCGTCGTCAGCACCAGCAGCGTCAGGTGCTCGTCGAATATCACATCCATGCCCGCCACCTCCAGATGCCCCAGGCTCTGCAACACCGTGGAAAGCACGCCTCCGCAAATGCTCGCCGCCCCCCACGTCGCGAACAACAGGCTCAGCGCCTCGCTCGATTGCTTTGGCGGTGCCATCCGCATCATCATCGGCAGGTTCGCCACGTTCAGCAGCAGCCCCGCGAATCCCGTCATCAGGAAACTCACCGAGGCCAGCCGCAGATGGCCGTGTTGCACGCTCTGCAAGGACGCCACCGTCGCTAATGGCAGCAGCACCGATCCCACCAACAGCGGCAACCTCAGCGGCCTCCCCCGCAGCCACAACCCCGCCGGGATCGCCAGGAAAAATGTCGCCAGGAACCGGTATGACCCCAGCTCCGCGATCGCCGGGTCATCCAGACCCCGCGCCTTCAGAAACAAATTCAGCAGCAAGAACTGCGAAGAGTTGATCATATTGATCAAAAACTGCCCCGCCACGAACCACAGCACCGGCCGCGGCAGCGTCCGGTAACTTTCTAACCATGCGGGAAGTCGCGGCATCGCGGTGGGGTGGAAGGTCAAATCTGCCCGCGCCCCCGCCCCACTGGCAAGGCTTTCCCCCTCTTCGAAACTTCGCCTACCCCAGGTTCTCTATCCGGAACACCACCGGCTTGCTGTTGATGCAATCCAGCGCCTCGATCTCTCCCAGCGCCTCCTGCAACTTCCCGAACGGGCACGTGTGCAACAGGAAAACCATATCCACGAATTCCGCATCCGGGTTCGACGGATTCACCGGCGAATGCGTCCCGGAAATCCCGATCCGGTGATCCGCCAGCACCCGCGCGATTTCCGCAACCACGCCCGGCCGGTCCGTCACATCGAAGCGCACGTAATACGCCGTCGACGTTTCGCCCACCGGCAGGATGTGCCCCTCTTCCTGATAGGGAAGGAAACCACGATGCCCCGCGGAATGCCGCAATCCACGCGCCGCTTCCACCAGGTCCGCGACAACCGACGAAGCCGTCGGGTCTTGCCCCGCGCCCCGTCCGTAGAAAAGCGATTCACCCGCCGCGTCGCCATGCACCGCCACCGCGTTGAAGACCCCGTGTACCGAGGCCAGGATATTGCTCTGCGGGATGAACGAGGGCTGCACCCGCAGTTCCACCGAGCCGTCCACATGCTCGCGGATCACCGCCAGCAGCTTCACCGCATAACCGAGATTCTTCGCGAACGCGATGTCCGCCGGCCGCACCTGTTCGATGCCCGAGACGTGGATCGCCTTCGGGTCGATCGGAAATCCATACGCCAGCGTCGCCAGCAGGATCGCCTTGTGCGCCGCATCCCAGCCGTTCACGTCCAGCGCCGGGTCCGCCTCCGCGTAGCCCAGCTTCTGCGCCTCGCCCAGCGCGTCTTCGAAAGTCAGTCCCGCATCCGTCATCCGCCCCAGGATGTAGTTCGACGTGCCGTTGATGATCCCCGAAAACGAATGGATCCGGTTGCCGATGAAAGAATCCTGCACCGTCCGGATGATCGGGATGCCGCCCGCCACCGCCGCCTCGAAATGGATCGGCGTATCCATCTCCCGCGAGAGGGCGAAAAGTTCCACCCCCCGCTCAGCCAGCAGTGCCTTGTTTCCCGTCACCACCGGCTTCCTCGCTTTCAGCGCCGCCGCCACGATCTCAAACGCATCCGTCGTCCCGCCGATCAACTCGACGACGATCTCCACCGCCGGGTCCTCCACCAGCGCGTGCCAATCCGTGGTCAGGATGTCCTGGCTCACCTCGCCCACCGTTGACCGCGCCTTGTTCACGTCCCGCACCAGGATCTTCGCCACATGCAGGATCACCCCGCCACCCGTCCGCTCGGTAATCAGGCGGCCATTGCGCTCGAGGGTGTTCCACACGCCGGAACCCACGGTTCCGAAACCGGCCAAGCCAATACCTAGGGACGAACAACGATTCACGCCCCCGACTTTGGCGGCCTTTCCACGCCTCTCCAAGCCGGAACCGTCGAAAAATTAACGCCCGCCGAATCTCTCAAACGGTAGGCCGTGGCGGCTCGCCGCGCCGACGATTTGGCTGGCCTCATCTACCGTTTTCATCTTCCAAACAGGCCCCCGCAATTCCGAAAATAGCCCACCACTTCCGTGCTGATCTTTGAACACAACTCGGACGATGCCACCCGTATGGGTTCGCTTGGATGGATTTGCGTCCCGGAGCGACGGCCAATCAGTCCCAGGGCGACGGCATCAATGAGTCCCGGAGCGACGGCATCAATGAGTCCCGGAGGGACGGTATCAATGAGTTCCGGAGGGACGGCATAAGGTAGCCGGTGGCGTAAGCCACCGGTAGCGCGTCGCAC
>CAXTTX010000406.1:0-5190 GCA_964247045.1 uncultured Verrucomicrobiales bacterium
GGAAACGATTCCCGCCATCGGGCCAGTGCTGTCCCCTTCCCTGTCGCGGACAATCACGACGCCATCGAGGCCCGGAGGCACTTCCTGGTCCAGTCGCAAGGAAACGGCGATGAAACCGCAGCCCGCCTCCTTCAGCAGATCGCAAGCGCGTTTGACCAGCGTGCGTCCATCCGGATGGACGAGGGTTGCCTTGTCACTGCCCATGCGGGCGCTCCGGCCGCCCGCGAGGACGAGGCCACAGACTGGAGGTGGTGGATTCATGCGTGATAATCGCCGGACTTGCCGCCGGTCTTGGAGATGAGGTGAAGATCGCGGATGACGATGCCTTTGTTCATCGCCTTGCACATGTCATAGATCGTGAGGGCGGCGACGCTGGCGCCGGTCATCGCTTCCATTTCGACACCGGTCTTGCCGGTGGTGGAGACCTCGCAGCGGACGGTAACCCCGGTGGCATCCGGCAGCATTTCGAAGGCGCAGTTTTCCACCGGCAGCGGGTGGCAGAACGGAATCAGATCGCCGGTCTTTTTCACCGCCATGGTCCCCGCGATGATAGCCGTTTGGAAGACCGGTCCTTTCGGGCCGCGGATGTCGCCGTCCTCCAGCTTCGAGGCAATCTCGGCGCCGAGTTCCACTCTTACGCCAGCCACCGCGGTCCGGCGGTTCGCGGACTTGCCGCTGATGTCGACCATCGAGGGCAGCCCCTCGCGCACGTGGGTGAATTCCGTTGGGTCTGGGGAGTCGGTGGGCATGGGAATCAAAGCCAGGGCGTGAAGGGGAAAGCGGCATTGGCCCCCTCCCCTTGCGGCGGCAGGGTGATGAATCCATCGCTCGTGAGCAAGCCGATGAAATCGCCGCTGTTGCCGACCGCGACCGGTTCCACGCGGCCATCGGCGCGGAATTTCACCGGCAAGTGGCGGGTGAAGCGGGGAAGTTGGAGTGACCGGTCATCGATCACGACGAGACGTTGCGGGGCCGGCTTCAAACCCGATGCCGCGTCCAGCGCGGGGATCACCAGGGCATGCAGGCTGGCGAGCGCGGAGACGGGATTCCCGGGAAGGGCGAGCACAATTTGTCCGGCAGGACCGATCCAGCAACCGGCGGGCTTCCCCGGCCGCTGGGCGATGTGATGGAAAAGTTCGCGGCAACCGAGCTCCACGAGAAGCGACGGCACGAAGTCGCGAGGCCCCATCGAGACAGCACCTGTTAGGACGAGCCATTCGTGGGTGGAGAGCAGTTCACGCAAAATTGGCAGCGCGGCGGAGGTATCGTCATTCAGGACCGCATTGCTCCGCACGGGATAACCGGCACGGCCGAGCGCGGTGGCCATGGAATAGCCGTTCGACTGGCGGATCTGATGGAGCGCGGGTGTTTCATCGACGGCGACGAGTTCATCGCCGGTCGCGATGACCGAGATCTTCGGAACACGGGACACCTCCAGCAAGCCAGCCCCGCAGGATGCCGCCACGCCGATTTCGCGGGAGCCAAGGCGGAGGCCACTCTCTAACAAAACATCCCCGGCAAGCGCATCACTGCCGGCACGGTGGATGAAACGCCCCGGAACGGGTTCCGCGGCCTCGCCAAAAGTGACATCTTCCCCTTCCCTATCCGTGAGCTCCTCAACAGGGATGATGCAATCCGCCCCGGCCGGGCAAGGTGCCCCGGTCATCACTTCCACGCAGGTTCTCGCCCCAGCGGCCAGCGAGGTCATCGGCTTGCCCGCCGGGGCCGAGCCGGTCACCCGGAACCGGCGGACGCCCGCGAGCCAATCCGCATGGCGTAGAGCATGGCCGTCCATCATCACCCGGTCAAAAACCGGAAAATCCCGGTCCGCCACCACCGGCTGGCGCAGGATCCGGCCCGCGGCATCCTCCAGCGGGCAGCGCTCCGGCTCCAAGGCCGGCACGTGGGCCAGCAGGAGTTCAAGTGCCTCGCGGTAGGATAGCATGCGGGTATCCTCAGGCGGGAAAACGCCCCGCCCAAGCCAAATTCACGGGGCGGGAATGAATCGGTGGCCTGCCGGTTGACTTTTCCGCTCATGCCCGCCATACCCCGCTCATGTCGTCAGCGTTGCCACCGAAACCGCGGATTATCGGGCCAAAGGTCCGGATCTGCATCGTAGCCTCGAAATACAACGAGCAGTTCACGGACGCGCTGGTGCAAAACGCGATCGAGGAACTCGGCGAACTGGTTCCGCAGGGCCGGGTGGACCTGATCCGGGTGCCCGGCGCCTTCGAAATCCCCGTGATGGTCGCCTCCGTGCTGGAGCGCGATCCGCCGGCCTGCATGATCGCCCTCGGGCTCATCATCCGCGGCTCCACCGAACATGCCGACCTGGTGGGAACTTCCGTCACCACCGCCCTGCAGGAACTGGCGGTGAAGCACCTGCGCCCGATCATCCATGAGGTGCTGCTGGTGGAGGACGAAAAGCAGGCCTACGCCCGCTGCATCGGCGCCCAATTGAACCGCGGCCGGGAAGCCGCGCGCGCCGCCGCCTCAATGATCGACATTTTCCAGGAACTCGACCGTTCCATGCCGAAGAACTCCAGCATGAAGAACCGCAATGCCTAGCCGCCGGCATATCCGCGAGGCGGTCGTGCAGTTCCTCTACTGCGCGGATTTGGAAGGTGGCGCGGACCCGGCGGAACTGCGGCGTCCGTTCTGGGACTTCGTGACCGAGTCGGACCGGCGGAGCCTGCAACTGGCGACGTTCCGGACCGTCCATCACCTCGCCCACGGGCGCGAGGGACGGCTGGTCGAATTCGTCGAACGCCAGGAGGCGGCTGGCACCCTGCTTTCCGGCTGGCCGGAAGCGGAAAGCCTGAAGCTCGAACTGAAACGCATCGCCGAACTCGAATCCGGCTGGAGCACCGCTTTCGCGAAACTGGAACGCCTGCCGAAGGACGATGACGACGCCAGCGTGGCGGAGAATTTCGGCAAGGCGCTGGAGAAACTTTTCAAGACGGACCGCGACCTCGCGTTGGCCCGCCACCGCTTCCTGCAAGGCATGGAAGACTTCCCTGCCCTGCGGGGCCAACTGGAAGCCGTGGCGGCGTCCGTGCGGCGCCTGCAACGCATCTCGGACCGGCTGCGGATGGTCGAGGAGCCGGAGAAATTTCCCGAACAGGCGGACCTCGCCCGTCTGCGCGATTCCAAGGCGGAAATCCGCGCCCTGCGCAAGAAGTCCGACGAACTGGTGGATGCCGTGCTCGGCAAAAAGGAATCCATCGACGAGATGCTCTCCGCCGTCATCGAGAATTTCGCTCCCGAGCGGGTCGATCCGGTGGACCGGGCGATCCTGCGTCTGGGGACCTACGAACTGCTGCACGCGGGCACGCCTCCCAAGGTAGCGATCAACGAGGCGATCGAGCTGGCGAAGCGATTCGGTACCACCGACTCGAAGCGGTTCGTGAATGGCGTGTTAGACAAAATCGCGAAGCAGGCGGGCACCCGCTCCGCATCTTCCGAAAGCCGCGACGTTTTGTAATCGGCAAAAAGCGCGGCAGCGGTCATAAGGCGGTGCGACACCCGTCCCGACCATGCGCTATCCGACCCGATTCCAGCAAAAGACCCTTTGGAACGCCGCCACCGGCGTATCGATCCTGGTGCTGGGCGCCCTGCTGGTGGGGCTCATCTGGCTGCTGGGCGCCGTGTTCGGCTTCCTCCAGCCGGTACTCGTGCCGCTGATCGTCGCAGGCATCGTCGCCTATGTGCTTGATCCGGTGGTGCGCTTCATGGAAAAGCGCGGCATGACGCGGATGTGGGCCGTGATCAGTGTGTTCCTGGCGATCCTGCTCGCGGCGACCCTGCTGGTGGCGGCGATCCTTCCGGGAATCCAGCGCGGCCAAGGGGCCTTGAGGGATTTCCTCACCGCCAAACCCGCGACCTCGCAAAAATCAACACCCGCGGCACCAACGGCACTCCCACCCGATGATCCGGAGCACTTGGCACCCGCGCTCGCGAGATCCCTCGATGGTCTGCGTACGAAATACAAAAACGGCCCGGTCGGCTGGTTGCTGACGGAAGTGAACGACGCTGCCGAACCGGTGCCGGATGATGCACGGAAGTCTGGGGCTGGATCATTGGCAGGGTATGAACTCACCCGCGGCGGACGCATGCTCACGGAGAATGTGGACGTGATCTGGAGAACCGGACGCGGCTGGGTCATGGCGGGTTCCACGAAGGTGATCGGTTTCCTCGGCCTCGTGCTCGGCATGATCATGGTGCCGGTCTATCTGTTTTTCTTCCTGAAGGAGGCCGCGGCAATCCGAACCCACTGGCATGATTACGTGCCTTTGAAGGCCTCGCGGTTCAAGACCTCCCTCGTGGACACCCTGCAGGAGATCAACGGTTATCTGATCTCGTTCTTCCGCGGGCAGGTGCTCGTGGCCTTCATCGACGGCGTACTGGTAGGCATCGCGCTGACGCTGTTCGGGTTGCCTTACGGGTTATTGATCGGGGTGTTCATGGCGATCCTCGGGGTCATCCCGTATATCGGAAACATTCTGTGCCTGATTCCGGCGTGCATCATCGCGTGGTTGCACGCGCAGGGCACATCGCCTTTCGGGCTGAGTCCGATGGCTTACGTGGGATGCGTGGTCGCGATCTTCATCGTGGTGCAGCAGATCAACTCGCTGGTGACGGCACCGAAGATCGTCGGAGACTCGGTGGGCCTGCATCCGCTGACGGTGATTTTCTCGATGTTGTTCTGGTCGCTGGTGCTCGGAGGCTTCGTGGGGGCCTTGCTGGCGGTCCCGCTAACAGCCGCGCTCAAGGTGCTGTTCCGGCGGTTCATTTGGGAAAGGCAGTTGAGGGAATTGCCCGGCGAGGAGATGGAAGCGGAGATGGAATGACCGTCCTATCGAATTGACGGGGCCGATGTTCCCAAGGTGGCCTACTTGAGGCACTTGCGCCACCGGGGGGCACATTTCATCGCGAGCCATCGCCCGGAAGTTTCCACCGGATGGGACCGGCCACCCTACCGTCTGGGAATCCATCCCGGTGTCCCATCGGAGAA
Source organism: uncultured Verrucomicrobiales bacterium (assembly GCA_964247045.1). GTDB lineage: Bacteria > Verrucomicrobiota > Verrucomicrobiia > Verrucomicrobiales > Akkermansiaceae > Luteolibacter. The sequence continues at coordinate 5,015 of CAXTTX010000406.1, forward strand.
ATGCCTATGGAAAATACCTATGCATCATGAGGCGGAAAACACGAGGCCCCTCGCTTCACGCTACTGGAATTCTCCCCCCGGATTATCCCAGCTTTGCGCAAAACGAGAGGCGCGGCAGTATTGTGAAAAACAGTCGCAACAGCAAGGCGTTTTCCGCGCTGTGAACAAGTAGTTCC
>CAXTTX010000407.1:0-5184 GCA_964247045.1 uncultured Verrucomicrobiales bacterium
ATACTTCGTCACCGTGGTCCCGAACCCGTTCACTTTCACCGCGCGGACCCGGAAGGAATACTCCGTGTCCGGCTCCAGCGCTCCCGGGGGTTGGAGCGTCATCTTGACTCCCGGGTTCACCCCCGTGAAAAGCTCCCATTTCTTCGCGGCCTTTTTCTTGAACTCCATCAGATAGGCGGTTTCGGAGGTAGAATTGTCCTTCCAGGTAAGCTTCACCGTTCCGTCGTCGATGGTCTTGGCCACCAGGTTCGTGGGTGCGCCAAAGGTGCTGTTTGGAAGTGTCGTGGCGCTGGAAATCGATGTTAGTTTCGAATATTTCCGCTTTCCATTGCTATCCTGCGAGTAGGCCCGGATCTGGAAATCCACCTGGAAGTTCCGCAGTTCGTTGCCGATGACCAACACGTTGGACGTGACGTTGGCACCCACAATCAGTCTGTAGGCCTCCGGCTTCGTGCCCTTCACCGCCAGCCAAACCTCCCAGCCTGATTCATTGTCGGAGTTATCCTTCCATTTCAACTGGAACGAGTTCACCCCCAGGGCCTTCACCATGAGGTTGGACGGTTCTTTGGGAGCGGTCAGCGCTCCCGAACTGATCCCGGCCGAGGCAGCCAGCAGGATCAGGGGACGGAGAATTCGAAGCTTAAGCATGGCGGATGTTTGAAATTTGCATAAAACCCCCGGTGGGCAAAGCATTTCAGGTGACTTCCATGACCGCACGCGCGGTCACCGGGCCTGATTGATCCGTCATTCCTCCGCGATTGGATCACCTCCCCAGGCCCCTGCACCACCCAAGCCCCGCAAATTGTTTAGGAAAAGTGAAATACCCGAAGACACAACAAGTGGTGTTTCTTTTTAATTTCAAACACCATATGTTGTGCTGTTTGGCGTTGAATGATTGCGAACGTGGCAAAAACCCGGTAGATTCCCCACAGCCCAATTCCCTCTCGGGCCGAACCTCAAACCACACTCCGTCTGAATGTATCTTAAAACTCTTGAAATCCACGGCTTCAAGTCGTTCGCGGATAAAACCGTGTTCGAATTTGCCAAAGGTGTGACCGGAATCGTCGGTCCGAACGGCTGCGGCAAGTCCAACGTCGTGGATGCCATCCGCTGGGTCCTCGGCGAAACCTCCGCCAAGGCCCTCCGCGGCGGCGAAATGGCCGATGTCATTTTCAACGGCACCGAAAAGCGCAAGCCCCTCGGCATGGCGGAAGTCACCCTGACCATGGCCGACTGCGAGGAAGCCCTGAAAGTTGATTTCAACGAGGTTTCCCTCACCCGCCGCGTGTTCCGCGACGGGCGCTCGGAATACCGCATCAACGGCACGCTCTGCCGCCTGAAGGACATCCATGACCTGCTGATGGACACGGGGATCGGCCGCACCGCCTACTCGATCATGGCGCAGGGCCAGATCGACCAGATCCTTTCCTCGAAGCCGGAAGAACGCCGCGCGGTGTTCGAGGAGGCAGCGGGGATTACCAAGTTCAAACGCGAGAAGAAAGAAGCCCTCCGCAAGCTGGAGTTCACCGAGGCGAACCTGCTGCGCGTTTCCGACGTTCTCGCAGAGCAGGAGCGCCGGATGAACTCGCTGCGCCGCCAGGTGGCCAAGGCACGCCGCTATCAGGCGCTGGCCGCCGACACCCGCGTGCTGGACAGCAACCTGGGGCACAAAAAATTCGTCGAACTCAGCGCCGAGCGCGATGAACTGGTCGTCTCGATCCGAGGACTGGAAGTGCGCGATACGGAACTGGAACGCCAGCTTCCCGCGAAGGAAGAAGTTGTTGCCGAGGCCCGCGCCGCTGCCCGCGTTTTCGAAGGCGAACTCGCCGAACTCCGCCAGCGTCTCAACGAGCACCGCAACGCCTTGACCTCCGCCGCAGGCCGCATCGCCTTCAACGACGAGCGCCGCGCGGAACTCGAATCCCGCATCCGCCAGAACCACGAGGACATCGCGGAGACCCGCGAGAAGCTCGCGAAGCAGGAGTTCGATTTCATCGCCGCCAACGAGTCGCTCGACCAACTGAGCCGCATCATCGCGGAAAAAGAAATCCAGCTCGCCGACCAGGAATCCCGCACGAAAGGCACCCGCGAGGAGCGCGAGCGTATCGAAACCGCCCTGCGCGAAACGCGCGGTGAAGCGAATCGGGCGCAGACCATCATCGCGTCCACCCAGGCGAAGATCGAAAGCTCGCTTGCCCAGCTCGAAGGCAACCGCGAGCGCGCCCGCCAGCTCGGCGAGGAAGAGCAGCGCCTGACGCTGGAAATGGAAGAGTCCCGTTCCGAACAAGCGCGCATTGCTGGCGAGGTGGAAGCCACCGGCTCGATGCTGGGACAACTGGAGGAAACCTTCCAGGGCGCGGAGCGCACCTATCAGCACACCCGCGGCGATCTGGATGCGGCCCGCGTTGCCGCCATCGAATCCAACAAGGTTCTCGCCCAGCGCTCCGCCCGTTTCGACGCCGTCCGCCAGCTTGTCGAAAGCGGCGAGGGCTTTGAAAAAGGCACCCGCAGCGTGCTCAATGGCCTCGGCCAGCCCGATACTTTCAAGCCCGGCATCCATGGCGTGCTCGCGTCGTTCATCGAAGCGGAGAATAGCTGCGCGCGTGCCATCGAAGCCGCGCTTGGAAACCATCTCCAGGCGGTCCTCGTCCAGGACCAGGCCATGGCGGAATCGATCATCGCCCGTCTCACCGAGAAACAACTCGGCGTTGCCGCCGTCATCCCGGAAACCTTCATCGGCCATTCAAACGGCACTCAGATGGAAGCCCTCCCGGAAGGCGCCACCGCATGGGCCCTCGACCGGGTAAAGTCCGACAAGCGTATTTCCAATGTGATGGAGCGCCTGCTCGACAAGGTGCTCATCGTTCCCAACCAGGCGACGGCATTGCGGCTGCGCCCCTCCCATCCCGGTGTGACCTTCGTCACCCTCGCCGGTGTGATTCTAACCGGCGAAGGCATGCTGCGTGGCGGTGCCGGCGCGGAAGGCAGCACCTCCGTGCTGGAACTCCAGAACGAGGTCCGCACGCTGGCCGCCGAAGTCGAGGCTCTAACCGCCGCCGATGAAGCCGCCCGCAACCGGGTGAAGGAACTCGAGGCCCGCCTGGAACAACTCCGCGAGGAAGTCGAGGTTTCCCGCGAACGCCTGCAACGCCAGAAGGTGGATCTTTCCACGCTTCAAGGTCAGCTCAGCTTGGCTTCCCGCGAGGTCGAGAACTTCGAGACGAAGATCGAGAACGTGAAGTGGGAGCGTGGCGAACTGGACAACCGCGAGCGTGCCGCTGCGGAAGGCCGCGAGCACCTTGAAAGCGAACTGGCTTCGGCCCGTGATCGCCTGGAGAGCCTGGAAAACGAAGCCCGCCGCCTGCAATCCGAGTCGGAGTCCGTGGTCCGCCGCGAACAGGACATCGTGGAAGGATTGAACTCGCTCCGCACCGAATTGGCCGTCGAGCGCCGTGCCAAGCAGTCCGCCGAGGAACACCAGAAGCCGATGGAGGCACGCCTTTCCGAGTTGCGGGAACTGGCCATCCGCCGCGAAACGGAAATTTCCTCCTTCGACCAACGGATCGAAGCCGCCCAGGCCGAGAACGCCCGCCTTTCCGAGGAGTGCGAATCCCATCGCTGCGAAGTGGAAGACCTCCAGGTGGAAATCAATTCCCGTTCGGAAGGCCGCAACGCCCTGCTCGAGACCATCGAAACTGCAGAAACCGCGCTGGCCGCCGTCCGCCGGGATCACGCCAAGGTCAATGAGCAAAAAGGCCGCGAGGAAGTCGCCTGCACGAAGCTGGAACTCCGCATCGAGAGCCTTTCCTCATCCATCCAGGAACGCTACCAGATCGACCTTGCCACCTTCGAGCCGGACGCGCACGCGCTGCTCGCCAGCATCGCCTCGCAGAAGGCCTTGCAAGGCCGCGGCGGCAGGCAATCCGTCGTCACCGGCGAGGAAACCGAGGAAGGCGCCGAGGACGAGATGCCAACGGTCGTCGTGGACGGAACCAGCGACGAGATCGAGCTTCCGGGAGAGATGACCGGCGAGCCGGATTGGGAATTCGTCGAGTCCATCGTAACCGACATCAAACGCCGCCTCGACTCGATGGGGCCTGTCAACTTGGATGCCATCGAGGAATTCGAGGAACTGGAGGAGCGTTTCAACTTCCTCAAGAACCAGCATGACGACCTGGTCAACTCGAAGACCGAGTTGCTGGAAGTCATCGAGCGTATCAACACCGAAACCCAGCGCCTCTTCTCGGAAACCTTTGCCCAGGTGAAGGTGAATTTCCGCGGCATGTTCAAGGAGCTCTTCGGTGAAAAGGGCGAGGCGGACCTCACGCTGCTCGACGAGAGCGACCCGCTTGAATCAGGTATCGAGGTGATCGCCAAGCCACCGGGCAAGAAGCTGCAATCCATCACGCTGCTTTCCGGGGGCGAGCGCTCCATGACGGCGGTTGCCCTGCTGTTCTCAATCTACATGATCAAGCCCAGCCCCTTCTGCGTTCTCGATGAGCTGGACGCCCCGCTCGACGAGTCGAACATCAACCGCTTCGTCAAGGTGCTGGACCGCTTCATCGACAACAGCCAGTTCATCATCGTCACCCACTCGAAGCGCACCATGGCCCGTGCGGACGTGATGTATGGGGTGACCATGGAAGAGTTCGGGGTTTCCAAGCCCGTCGGCATGCGCCTCACCGCGGACGACGGCAAGGACCACCCGAAAACCGAGGCGAAAAGCGCCGCGCAGAAAGCCGCCCTCAGGCTCGACGCGTGACATAAAACAGATCTCCAGACGGAGAGGGAAAACGGGGGTGGCAGCGTTGTCCGGGTGGACAGCATGCCACCCCCAATTTTTTTCGCCTCATGCGGGCTTCACGGAATTTTTTCTTGACCCATCCCGCCGACCTACCCTTCCTCAGCGTGTCATGGAGAATGCGCAAACCGTCGATGGTGCAATGAAAAACATCGAGGAGACCTTCCAATTTTCCTGGCCCCTGTTCGCGGCTCAGATGGTGAACATTCTGGCTCTCGTCGCCCTGCTGGTGCTGTTCATCCACACGGTGAGGGTCATACTCCGTCACGGCCGCGGCTGGGAAATCCCATTGGGAATCCTGCTTGCCCTCTTCTTTCCTTTGTTAGGTCCTCTCCTGATTCTCCACCACTTCAAGGACGTGCGGCGCTTGCAAAGGAATTGAA
>CAXTTX010000408.1:0-5173 GCA_964247045.1 uncultured Verrucomicrobiales bacterium
ACGCTTCTTCATGCCGCCCGACAATTCGGCGGGATATTTGGGCGGGAAACTTCCTTATTACCTGGATCAAGATGCCCGACTGGATCTCTTGTTTTTCAAACAGCCTCTCACCGGCCCCAAGGCGGCCCGGAATACTTTTCTTCAAATCTGTGTCATCAGTGAAATCAGTGGTCCCTCTTCCCATCCGGCCTCTTCAATCCGTAAATCCGTGAAATCCGTGGTTCATCTTTCTTCCAGGAAAAAACACGCTTTTCCAGTATGAACAAATCGAAAAAACTTCACACCGGGCACTGAGCCTGCTTTTCAATCCACCCCATGCCAACCGAACGCGAAACCGACAGCCTCAAGCGCATGACCGTCTCCATGCCGGAAGACACCTTCGCGGCCCTGGAGCGCCTTGTCGCCGTGCGCGGCTTCGACAGCCGTTCCCAGGCAATCTCCGAGATGATCCACCAGCACGCCGCCCAGCACCTCGGGAAAATCGGCACCGAGATCGTCGCCGGCACGCTCACCCTGGTTTACGACGAATCGAAAAGCGCCCTGCTCCGCGACCTTTCCCGCATTTTCCGCGAGCACATCACCGAGGTCATCTCCTCCCAGCACACGCTCCTCGAGGACGACCACGTCCTCGAGGTCATCCTCATGCAAGGCCCCGCCCGCACCCTCCGCGACATCACCAACAAGCTCATCACCTGCAAGGGCGTCAAAACCGCCCACCTCACCCTCACCCCTCACCTCCTCCCCCCCCTCCACGCCAAGTCCCACATCAAACGCCCATGACCTCCTCTTCCATCTGGTCTCTGGTCTCTTACCTGAAAACTGAAAGCCCCGGTGAGCTATCGCGAACTCCTGTTCCTTCGGCGAAGCCGCAACCCGCTTGGACGAAGTCAAAACTGAAAACTGGCAAACTCCCATGCTCCTGCTAGAAAAAACTCTCCACCACTCCGGCATGTGGTCCGCCGTCATCTCCCGCGGCAAGCGCCTCCGCCTCACCGATCTCGACGGCGGCGCGAACGTCGGCATGCTCCTCTACAACGCCCTCGAACGCACCGAGCGCTACAACATGCCGGACACCCTCAAGGGCCAGCACATCTTCTACCTCCGCGCCCCCTATTGCCTCCACTCCGACATGGGCCGCCTCCTCGCCTCCATCACCGCGGACAGCCTCGGCTGGCACGACACCGCCTGCGGCCACTCCGACGCCGCCCGCGTCCTCGCCAAATACGGTGCCAACGACTACCAGCACTCCCGCAACGAGTGGTACCGCAACGCCCGCGATTGCTTCCTCATCGAGCTCGCGAAATGGGGCCTCGGCAAAAAGGACCTCGTCCCGAACCTCAACTGGTTCAGCAAGGTCGTCGCCGATGACGCGGGCAAACTCTCCTTTGTCCCCGCCCACTCCAAACCCGGCGACTCCATCGAACTCCGCTTCGAACTGGACACCCTCGTCGTCCTCAACACCTGCCAGCACCCGCTCGATCCCTCCCCGACCTACCGCCACGCCCACGTCAAACTGGAAGTCTTCTCCGGCGATTCCCCCGCGGCCGACGACCCCTCCCTCCTCGTCCGCCCCGAGAACCTCCGCGCCTGGGAAAACAACCAGACCTATCACGCCCTCCGTTTCTAACATCCCACCCGCCATGACCGAAAGCACTCTCAACCCGGAAAGCGCCCTCTTCCGCGAGGTCATCCCCGCCGGCGACTGGTGGGTCCACGAAATCAAAAAGGGCCAGACCCTCCGCATCCTCGATCTCGAAGGCAACCAGGCCGCCGACACCCTCTTCTTCAGCGCCGCCGATCCCACCGAGCGCTACAGTGCGGACCGCACCGTCCAGGAACAAGCCGCCCTCTACCTCACCACAGGCACCAAACTCATGAGCACCGAAGGCAACGCCCTGCTCACCATCACCGCCGACACCTGCGGCCGCCACGACACCCTCGGCGGTGCCTGTTCCCGCGAGTCCAACACCATGCGTTACGCCCATGACAAGGAGTGCATGCACGCCTGCCGCGACAGCTTCATCCGCGGTGCCCAGGAATGGAACGTCGAACTCACCAAGCGCGACATCACCTGCAACATCAACTTCTTCATGAACGTCCCCGTCTCCCCCGAGGGCCAGCTCACCTTCGCCGACGGCATCTCCGCCCCCGGCCGCTACGTCGAGATGCGCGCCGAGATGGACGTCGTCTGCCTCATCTCCAACTGTCCCCAGCTCAACAACCCCTGCAACGGCTGGAACCCCACCCCCGTCGAAGTCCTCATCTTCTAACCAACCGGAGCGCAATGGAAGCGAGGCGGACATGGAGGGCGAAGAAGAAAACCAAAGCAGCCCTCAAAATTTATTCCGCCCCAACTCGCCCGTCTTCCTCTTCCAGGACCGTGGAATTCATTCCGCCCCAACTCGCCCAGTCTTCCTCTTCCCGGACCTCAAAATTCATTCCGCCCCAACTCGCCAAGCTCTTCCTCCTTACCACTCACCCTCCAATCTCCCGATGCAACACCCCATCACCATCCACGCCCCGACCGCCAGCGCCCGGGTCGGTCTGATTGGTCCGGATGGGACGCATGACCCGAAAACTCCCCGCAACTCCCTGACTCCAAGCCACCTACCCCGCTTCATATTGGCAGACGCCCCATCGGTTGAGACGCCGCCCCGGATCCCCTACAATCCGGCCATGGCTCCCTTCTCTTCATACTCGATCTCAGTTTCACCTCTCTACATCTTGTGCCTCCCAACTAAAACAAATCCCCGAAACCTTGGCTTTTGTTGCAATTCCCGAATTCCCGCCCCAAGCGCATCCCGGCCCACCCCCGGTAACGCATTGCAAACGCTTGCCTTGCAAAAAAACTCGGCACGCCTCGGTCATTTCTCGGTCTTTTGTCAAATCGACAAAAAACGTCAAAATCACTGCTGGACCATCCGGCAAACGACAAAAAATGACAACTCCACCCCCCTCTTTTGCCGCCAAATTGCGGGAACACCGACGCCCCCCCTACCACCCGTGGTAAGGCCATCCCGCGGCACCACCCTCCGGACAGCCAGGCACCACCTCGCTTCCACTCACACGCGCCCCGCCCCGCGCCGCCTCTGCCTTCCCTCATGAAAATCCTCATCGCCAACCGCGGCGAAATCGCTGCCCGCGCCATCCGCACCTTCAGGCAACTCGGCTACAGGAGCATCGCCGTGTACTCGGCACCGGACGCCGGTTCCCCCCACGTCGATCTCGCGGATGAATCCCACCTGCTAGGCCCCGGCCCCGTCTCCGAAAGCTACCTGCTCATGGACAAGCTCCTCGCCATCGCGAAGGATTCCGGCGCATCCGCCGTCTTCCCCGGCTACGGCCTGCTTTCCGAAAACACCGACTTCGCCCGCATGTGCGAGGACGCCGGCGTCAAATGGCTCGGCCCCACCCCGGAACAAATCATCGCCTTCGGCCTCAAGCACGAGGCCCGCCGCCTCGCGGCCGTGGCGGGCGTTCCGCTCGTCTCCGGCACCGGCCTGCTGGAAAACGTGGAAGCCGCCATTTTCTCCGCCGCCAAAATCGGCTACCCCGTCATGCTCAAGAGCACCGCAGGCGGCGGGGGCATCGGCATGAAGGTCTGCCGCGACGAGGCGGAACTCCGCCGCGAGTACGAAAGCGTTGTCCGCCTCAGCGAGCGCAGCTTCGGCTCCGGCAGCGTCTTCATCGAACGCTTCATCCAGCGTGGCCGCCACGTCGAGGTCCAGATCTTCGGCGATGGCATGGGCAAGGTCCTCGCCCTCGGCGAACGCGATTGCTCCGTCCAGCGCCGCAACCAGAAGGTCTTCGAGGAAACCCCCGCCCCCGGTCTATCCGACCAAACCCGCTCCGCACTCCACGCCGCCGCCGTCAAACTCGGCGAAAGCGTTTCCTACCGCTCCGCCGGCACCGTGGAATTCATCTACGACGCGGATCGTGACGACTTCTTCTTCCTCGAGGTCAACACCCGCCTCCAGGTCGAGCACGGCGTCACCGAACTCGTCACCGGCATCGACCTCGTCGAGTGGATGGCCCGCCTCGCGCTCGATCCCTCCTGGCGCATGCCCGACACCGCGCCCACCCCCAACGGCTGCGCCATCCAGGCCCGCGTCTACGCGGAAGACCCCAACCACAATTTCCGCCCGAGTTCCGGTCTCCTCACCGAAGCCACCTTTCCCGATTGGACCCGCTGCGATGGTTGGATCGCCCCCGGCACCGAGGTCAGCCCCTTCTACGATCCCCTGCTGGCAAAAGTCATGGTCCATGCCCCGGACCGCTCCGCCGCCGTGGAAAAACTGGCTCAAGCTCTCGATGAATCCCGCATCTCCGGCATCGAGACCAACCTCCGCTACCTCCGTCAGATTGTCCGCTGGACCCCGTACTTGAACGGTGGCGTCGCCATGCGCGACATGGCGGACTTCCTCTATCAGCCAGCCACTATCGACGTCGTCTCGGCAGGAACCATGACCACCGTGCAGGACTGGCCCGGCCGTGTCGGCTACTGGGAAGTCGGCGTCCCGCCCTGTGGTCCTTTCGATTCCCTCTCGCTCCGCCTCGCAAACCGCCTCGCCGGAAATGAAGAAGGCACCGCCGGTCTCGAAATCACCATGACCGGGCCGACGCTCCGCTTCAACACCGCCACGGTCATCGCCGTCTGCGGCGCGCCCGTCCTCATGCTCAGGAACGGCGAACCCGTTCCCATGCACGCCCCCATCGCCATGGCTCCCGGCGATCTCCTCAAGATCGGCCGCATCGAAGGTGCAGGCGCCCGCGCCTATCTCGCCGTCGCCGGTGGCATCGAGTCCCCGGAGTACCTCGGCAGTTGCTCCACCTTCACCCTCGGCAAATTCGGCGGCCCCTTCGGCCGCGCCCTCCTCCCCGGCGACGTCCTCGGCATCGCCCTAAGGGGCAACCCTCTTCCAGTAAGGGGCAACGACATTCCTGTCGTTGGCAGGGAACGGCTGCCCGCCGATAAAACCGGGAACAACCCAGCCACTCCACCTCAAACACCCCCAACCACCCAAGGAAACCAATCCCGCCTCCCCACCCCCATCCCCTCCTCCCACCACTGGCAGATCGCCGTCCTCTACGGCCCCCACGGCTCCCCCGATTTCTTCCTCGATGAAGACATCGACACCTTCTTCGCCACTTCCTGGGAGGTCCACTACAACTC